>JAAUPU010000518.1 GCA_012032975.1 Caldilineaceae bacterium
ATTCGGTCGACATCATCTCCATCGCCACCCCCAACCACTGGCACGCTTTGGGTGCCATTTGGGCGATGCAAGCCGGCAAGGACGTGTACGTCGAGAAGCCCGTCAGCCACAACGTGTGGGAAGGTCGACAGATCGTCAACGCCGCGCGGAAGCTCGGCAACTCGATGCCGAAGATGCGCAGGGCCAGCCCAAAGGCGCGACCGATGAGCTGAGGCTTGTCATTCGGGTCGGCCACGCCAGCGCCAGTCGAGACGATCAAACGGCGCACGCCGTGTGCGTCCATGGCCGCGACAATGTGCTGCATGCCTTCGGTCAGCGGTTTCTCGGGCTTGTTGCTGGTCGGGCCAAGCGCGCTGAGCACCGCACCCGCGCCGGCAACGACCTGGTCGATTTTGTCAGCTTCGTGCATCTCGCCCTGGACCACGGTGAGGCGCTCATCGCTGATCTCCAGTTTGGACGGCGTGCGCACGTACGCCGTCACCTCGTGGCCCGCGGCCAGCGCTTGCTTCACCACTTCTTTGCCGGTGCCCCCGGTCGCGCCAAAAATCGTGAGTTTCATCGATAATTCCCCCAGGTCTATGAAGTGTTGAGTCAACTAGAGCAACTACCATTGCCCTACGCCCAGCTTCATGCGGGCCTGCTTCCACATCGGCAGCGCATCCAGTGCGCGGTCGGAGAGAGGCAAAGCCATCACATGATCGCCGGGTTTGATCGGCTGCTCCTGGCCGAACTGGGTGATGGTCAGTTCGCCGGCCAGCAGCTGCCAGCCCAGCCGCTCGTCATAAGATCGCTGGCGTAGGATTGATGGAAATATCGGATCTGGTCATGCTTTCCTTTCGGCGTCGATCATGCGGGCCAGCTTTGTCCCGATGGCGGCTTGGCATATTTTACTGTCCAAGTTTTCGCATGTACAAGCCAGAACGAGTCTACGTGTGAGAATCGGCGATGCTGCACCAATGTGACGCAGCCGTCCACGCAAAGGTGAAATCGACTGACCTCGACCTTCTGATCAGCTCTGTTTTCGTGGCATATCTGGCCAGTGAATCATGACCAGCGATGACCTGAAGGTCAGCCAGGGTCGATCTGTATCGATCCTGGCGAGCCTGAACGGTTACATCCAACCAACCGAAGACGAGACCTATGGCAACCAATACCCTGATCATCACCCTCTCCAAAGTCCTGATCGCTGCGGCGTGGGCCGACGACGAACTGGATATCGAAGAGGTCAATATCATGAAGGATCTGCTCTCGCGCCTGCCTCGCGCCAGCACCGGCGCTGGTATGAGCTTCACCGCGGTCGAGTGGGCCGAGATCGAGATGTACCTGGAGGCGCCGGTAGGCGACGCTGAGCGCACGCGGCTGATCGACGACCTGCTGGACAATCTGAAAACCAGCGACGACACTGCCCTTGTGATGCAAGCGCTGGACGATCTGGTGCAGGCCGACGGCGTGGTCTCCGACGAGGACAAAGCCGTGATCGGCGAAATCCGCGCCGCGATTGGGCAGCTTGACATAGGTGACCAAGGCTTTTTCGGCCACCTTTCACGCCTGCTCACCGGGCCGCGCGAGCGCCGTCGCACCGCGCTGGCCGATGCGCCCAACCGGGAGAAGTATTTCGACGACTATATCCACAACAAGGTCTATTATGGCGTGCGCCGTCGCCTGGACCTGGGCGAGGGGGTCGAGCTGGCCATCGACGACCGCCGGCTGCGGTTGTTGAGCGCGGCCGGCGGGCTGATGGCCCGCGTCGCCAACGTGGACTTGAACGCGACCGAAGAAGAGTTCGCCGCGATGACCGATGCGCTGGAAGAAATCTGGGAGCTTTCCCAAGAGGAGGCGGTCTTCGTGGTGGAGGTTGCCATCTCGGAAGTTGGCCCCGACCTGGACCTGCTGCGTCTGGTGCGCGAGATCTACTCGTCCATCCAGCCGCAACAGATGGATCGGCTGCTCGACCTGCTCTTCGCCGTGGCCGCGCGACGGCTTTGTCACCGCGGAGGAGATGGAGGAGATCAGCCGCATCACGCGCACGCTGGGCCAGTCGAATGCCAAGTACATCGAGGCAAAGATGAAGATTCCCGCCGAACAGCGGGCCGGCTAGAGGTGATCGCTGTGAAATTTCTGGACACGAAATGCCTTGAAACTTCTTGCGGAAAGGGGCGCCGATGAAGACCATCGCAACGCTATTGCTCGCCTGTGTGATGCTCGGTATGACGCCGATGGCCGGTCGCGCGCAATCTGAAAGTGCGCGCTACAAGGTCACCTTCGATGCCGCGTGGGATGCCAGCACCCCCCACCCACACCCGGACGGCGTGGACGCCTTCCCCGCAAGCGCCCATTTCTCTGCCCTGATCGGCGCGGTGCATGGCGCCGGCGTCAGCTTCTGGTCACCCGGTCAAAACGCACGCCCGGCATAGAGGCGATGGCCGAGACCGGCGCGGTCACACCGTTGACCGACGAGGTGGCCGCGGCGATCGACGCCGGAACAGCCTCCTCGACCATCAATGGACCATCGGTTTCGCCCTCGCCTGGCATGGCCATGATCCCCGAGATCCAGGTCAGCAAGAGCTATTCCCAGGTGACGTTGGTGACCATGATTGCACCCAGCCCGGATTGGTTCGTGGGGGTCAATGGACTATCGTTGTGGGAGGATGGCGATTGGGTCGAGTCCAAGACGGTAGAACTCCACGCCTATGATGCGGGCACCGAGGAGGGGACCGGCTTCTCCATCTCGAACTCGGATACCACGCCTCACGAACCGATCCAGAGCCTGTCGGACCATTCGCTGGGCAGCTTTACCTTCATACGCCTGCCCAATCTGGAGCACCGACTCTACCTTCCCTGCTGAGCCGTCAATAGGCAGCCGTCGTCCGAGCGGTCTATCCTGGCAAATCCAGAAAAAAAGTATCCGCGAAGGCCGCCAAGAATCACCAAAATACAGGCTCTTTCTTCGTGACCCTTCGTGAAACTTCGTGGAAGCTCTTCTGTCTTGGATTCACCCCACAGGATTGAGGATCGGCGCAACCCGGCCCCAATCTCCAATTTCTAATCTCCAATCTCCAATCTCACCCTCAATCCAGATCCCTTCTTCACGCAGATCCCGCTGTCGCTGCCAAATCGGCCAGAAGCACAGAACCGCGACCACAGCCAGCGTTCCCCAAGAGAGCAGCGCACCGAGTTGGCGCACCGGGGTCGAACCCATGCGTGCTTCCACCGTGTGTTCGCCCGCAGGCAGCTCCACCTGGAGCAGCCCAAATGGCGCTGAAATCTGGTGGGGCGTCAATTCGCCATCGACGCGCACCTGCCAACCGGGAAAATTGAGCACCCGGATCTGCACGACCGACGGCTCGGTCAACCTCACCACGCCGCCCATGCTGGAGCCGCGACTGAAGTTCTCCAACACCTCGCCCGCACCGGTCAAGATCGCCAGCCTCTCCAGAGAATCCGTCTGACCGCGTACCTCACTGTAGCCGGGGTCGGCGTAGTTGGCCGACATGGGCGACTCGGTAAAGGGTTGGTCCACCCATTCGGTGTAGGCGATCATGTCCGGGTGTTCGCTCTCGAAGCGGAAGACCGCGCGGCCATCCTCGCGCCACGGCTCGACTGGTTCAAGATTGGCGTCGATGTAGGCATAGCTGGCAAAAACAACCAGCGCGGCAATCGCCAGCGCTCCGCTCGTGGCTGCGTCGAGATCGTCGACGTATTCGCCCAGAAGATGCGCACAGCCCAGCCCAGCCAGCGCGCTCAGTGTGAAGGCTGTCAGCGCCAGCAACCGCCAGGGGAATTGGATCACACTCAGCGGCGGAATGGCCTCCCAGAGCGGCGCGGCAAGGGGTGTCATCACAAAGAGCAGGAGCGCTGTGACGATGGTCAGATAGCCCATCAAACCA
>JAAUPU010000019.1 GCA_012032975.1 Caldilineaceae bacterium
AGAACGATTGGCTGGCGCGCGAATTTGGTGCGGAGACGCTCTTTCTGCGCACAGGTATGCCGCTCCACACCATCAACACGCTGCCCAAGCTACTCTGGCTGCAACAGCACGAGCCGGTGATCTGGCAGGCTGCACATCAGTTCCTGCTCTACGAGGATTTCTTTCTGCGACGATTGGGCGGCGAGGCGATCATCAGCCCCTGTTTGGCATCGCGCACCCAAATGGCGGCGCTGGCGACTGGCGGCTGGGCCGACGATCTGTTGCAGGCCTGTGCGATCAAACCGACGCGGTTGGCGCGGATGGCAAGGAGTAGTGGGTGAGCTTCGCCCGGAGCTGGCGCGTTCGCTTGGACTGACGAACAGGGTGGCGCTGGTCAGCGGCGGCCATGATCAGGCGTGCGCGGCCCTGGGCAGCGGCGTGATCGAGCCAGGCCTGGCTATGGTTTCGACTGGAACGGCAGAAGTGGTGGAGGTAGCCCTGCCCACGCCAGCGCTGGATGCACGGCTGCGCGAGGGCAACATCTCGGTCTATCGCCATGTCGTACCCGATCTCTATTTGGCGATGACGCTCAACCACAGCGGCGGTCTGTTGTTGCGCTGGTATCGCGATGTCTTCTGTCGCTGGGAGCGCGAGGAAGCGCGACGCACTGGTCAGGATGCCTACGATCTGATCTTGACCGAAGCGCCCCACGAGCCGACCTCTTTGTTGGTGCTGCCCCACTTTGCAGGCAGCGGCACGCCGTGGCTGGATACCGACTCGAAGGGCGCGATCCTGGGACTGACTTTTGCCGCCGACGCCGCGACCGTGGCCAAGGCGATCTTGGAGGGGTTGACCTTCGAGCTGCGTGTCAACCTGGATCTGTTGCGGTCGGCCGGGGTTGAGATCGAGTGGCTGCACGCGGTGGGGGGCGGTGCGCGTAGCCTGCTTTGGCTGCAACTCAAGGCGGACATCTGCCAGGTGCAAGTGCAGGCGCCGATCGTCACCGAGGCCGCCTGTCTGGGCGCGGCCATACTGGCTGGCGTGGCCACTGGCGTCTATGTCGATTGTCGCGCCGCGGTCGAAGCAAGTGTGAGCTGGCAAGCGGCCATCGCGCCGGAGCCGGAGCGGGTGGCGGCCTATGAGGGGCGCTACCGACTCTATCGAGAGCTTTATCCGCTGCTGGCCGATCTGCAGCGGCGGATGTAGCAACAACTGTTGTCCATCCAGTCTTTTATCGAGGAGGAACAAAAATGAAGAACCGACCTGTGTTTAAGTCTGTGGCCGTCGCGCTGCTGTTGGCCTTGCTGCTGCCGATCCTGGCGGCCTGTGCGCCGGCGGCGCGGCGCCTGCTGATGCGCCGGCCGCCGCGCCAGCCGAAGGCGCTGAAACAGCCGCTGCCGATGTGAGCGACTCGTGCGCTGCCGCGATCGAAGCGGCCAAAGCCTTCGCCGGTTCGACCGTCAACGTGGTCTGGGAGGCCGGTCTCCAGCCCGAAGACCCCAAGAAATTTGGGCCAGAATTCGAGGCGCTGACCGGCGTCAAGGTCGATGTGATCGAGATCCCCTACGTGGACCTTTACACCAAACAGCTTCAGGATCACCTGACTGGCGGCGGCGCGTATGACGTGATCACGCTGGCTCCCTCTTGGCTGATTGACTTTGTCAGCGCCGGCGTGATCGAGCCACTCAACCCGTACATCGACCAGTACATGAACAAGGCCGATCTGGATGGCTACCTGGAGGTCTACGGCTCCGAGGGCTATGGTCGTATGGGCGACACCTGGTACGGTCTGCCCGACGACGGTGATGTTTTTGTGCTGTACTATCGCAAGGACATCCTGGAAGACCCGACCAACATGGAGGCGTTCAAGGCGCAGTACGGCTATGATCTGGCGGCGCCGACCACCTATCAGGAGTTCGATGACATCGGCCGCTTTATCACGGAGAAATATAGCGCCGACGGCATCTATGGCGGTGCGTATCAGCACGCAGCGGGTCAGGCGTTCGACTGGTTCATTGGCCCATTCAGCGGCGCGGGTGGTCAGTTCTTCGACGCTGAAAATATGGAGCCGGCCATCAACAGCGAGATCGGCGTGCAGGTGCTGGGAGACATGGTCAAGGCGATGGAGTGGATGCCACCCGGTGTGCAGACCTGGGACTTCGTGGCCGTGCTCAGCGCGTGGATGGATGGCAAGCTGGGCATGATCATCACGTGGCCGCCCATTGGCCGCTGGTCGGATGGTGTGGGCGCGGGCACGCAGCAGTTGGAGTGGGTGCCCGCCAGCACCGTTGCCGGCAAGGTTGGCTATGCGCCGGAACCGGGCGGACGTTCGGCGTTGGCCGGCAACTTTTGCCCTGGGAGTCTCACCGAACAGCCAGAACAAAGAAGCCGCCTACCTCTTCATTCAATGGATGAACTGCCCGGAGACCAGCCTCCAGCGCGTGATGTTGCCCTATGCACTGCGCGACCCCTTCCGCGTCGAGCACTTTGCGTCGGAAGAATATCGCAGTATGTGGGAGGGTGCGGGCGATTACCTGGACACGCTGGAGAAAGCGGCCATGGCTGGTCAGCATGAGCTGGGCATCCCCGGTGCGCGCGAATATATGGAAGCGCTTGACCAGGCCATCACATCGGCCTATGCCGGGACCGACCCACAGACGGCATTGGACGAGGCCGCAGCCAAGTGGGACGAGATCACCGAGCGTCTTGGGCGCGATGCGCAGAAGGATGCCTATGCCACGTGGCTGCAAAGCCCGTGGGCGCAACCCGGTCCAAAATAGGAGAATGCCCGGTACGTGGTGCGTCGAATTGCTCACGCACCACGTACCGGGCAGCACTCAATCCATGCCTACCAAAGCGCCCGCCGCCCATTCCCCCAACCGAAAACGAAGCCGCAACTGGACGCCGTGGCTCTTTGTCGCGCCGAGCCTGATCACCGTGCTGGCCGTCACCATCTTTCCGACGCTCTATTCCTTCTACTTGAGTTTTCTACGCTGGGAACCGACGTCGCCTGTCAAGCCTTTCATCGGCCTGGGCAACTACGCCGAGCTCTTCCGCACCGATCGATTCGTCCATGCCGCGTTGGTCACGGTGCTTCTTGTAGGCGTAGGCGTGACGTTGCAACTGATCATCGGCTTCGCCTTCGCCAACTTTGTGATCTCCGACCATCGCAGCCATCGTCTGGTCGTCGGGCTTATGCTCTTGCCGATGATGGTGATGCCTGTCGTGGTCGGCTATACGTGGCGTCTCCTGTGGGATGCACAATATGGCCCGATCAACCAGGTCATCGGCTGGCTGACCGGCGAGCCATTTCACTACGTGTGGCTGGGGCAGACCGGGTCGGCGCTCTTTGCTATGATTGTCACCGATGTCTGGCAGTGGACGCCCTTTATGTTTCTAATCTTCTATGCCGGCATGACGACGCTCGACCAGGAAGTGTACGAAGCATCAGAAATGGATGGCGCAGGTGCGTGGCAACAGTTCTGGCACATCACCGTGCCGCTTATGCAGCCCATCGTCGTCGTGGCCGCGTTGATCCGTATGTTGGATGCGATCAAGGCCTTCGATGTGGTGTTCACCTTGACCGGTGGGGCGCCCGGTACGTCGACCGAGACCATCTCCTTCTATATCTACAAAGCCGCCTATCAGTTCTTCCGGCTTGGATATGGCTCGGCGGCTGCCATCGTACTCTTGATCGCGCTGAGTTTCCTCATGACACTGCTCCTGCGTGCGCTGCGCAGTCGCATGGCGTTGGAAGGCTGAGCCATGCGTCATCGTACCCCTTCGAGGACGCGTCGCATTTTTCGGGGTGTAGTCTATTTGGTCGTCCTGACTTTTTTTCTCTTTCCCATCTTCTGGATCGCCATGACCAGCTTCAAGACTGGCTCTGAATATCTGCATAGCCCGCCGATCTGGATCCCGCGCGAGCCAAATTTAAACTCCTACTGGCATGCCATCTCCGGCGGCGGTTTAGGCGCAATGCGCAACAGTTTTGTGATCGCCTCGTTCTCGACCGCGCTTGCTTTGCTCATCGGCTCGCTGGCCGCGTACGGGTTGGCCCGCTACGAAGTGGGAGGTCAGAATCTCCCCCTCTTCTTTCTTTCGCAGCGCTTCTTGCCGCCGGTGGTGGTGATCTTTCCCTTCCTGCTGATGTTCAAGGCGTTGCGCTGGGTAGACACCTACCAGGCGTTGATCATTGTCAATCTGACGTTCAATCTGCCCTATACTATCTGGATGATGCGCAGCTTTTTCCGTGAGATTCCGCGTGAGATTGAGGAGTCCGCGTTGGTCGATGGCGCATCGCCCTTTGTTGCCTTCTGGCGCATCGCCATGCCGTTGGCCGTTCCCGGGTTGATTGCGACCGGAATTTTTCTGCTTCCTGTTTAGCTGGAGCGAATTCTTTTTTGGCATCACCTTGACCAATACGCGGGCGACGCCGCTCTCCGTATTCTTGCCCAGCCTCTTTGGCCAACAGATGATCATGTGGGGAGACGTGGGCGCGCTTTCTGTCATGGCCTCTGCGCCCATGTTGCTCTTGAGCGTGATCGTACAGCGTTTCCTGGTGCGTGGTCTGACCATGGGCGCGGTCAAATGAAGACCAGTCTCTCACGCTGCATTCGCGTCAGGAAAGGAGCGCTTCCATGCGTGCAGTGCTGATCGATGCGCCCCACGCCATGCGCGTGGGCGATGCGCCGATGCCGCGCCCGGCGCCCGGCGAGATCCTGGTGGAGGTGAAGGCGGCCGGCATCTGCGCCGGCGATATGTACTATTACCTGGGCAAGAATCCCTACGCGGTCTATCCGCAAATCTGCGGCCACGAGATTGCCGGTGTGGTTGCCGAGTTGGGCGAAGGCGTGGAGGCTCCAGCCGTTGGGACGCCGGTGGTCGTGGAGCCTATTTTTGGGCTGCGGCACTGTTATGCCTGTCGGCGTCGGCAAGTCGAACTGCTGTCGCAATCTGCGCATTATCGGCGTGCATCGGCCCGGCGGCTATGCGGATTTCCTGACCGCGCCCGCGCCCACATCCATGTGGTTCCGGCTGGGTTGACTTTCTTCGAGGCATCGTTCGCCGAACCGGTGGCCATTGGTGTGCAGGCGTGCCGTCGCGGCGAAGTGGCTGCGGGCGAGGAAGTGCTGATCCTCGGTTGCGGGCCCATCGGGCTGGCGCTGATCGAGGTTGTACAGGCGCGCGGTGCGAATCCGATTGCCACGGATGTGCTGCCGGAAAGGCTGGAAACAGCAGCCAGCTTTGGCGCAGAAACTCTACTCGCCGGAGACGGGCTGATCGACGCCATCATGCGACGCACCGATGGTGAGGGCATGGCGGTCGTGATCGAGGCGACGGGCAATCCACAGGCCATGGAAGAGACCGTCGATCTGGTTGCCGCAGGGGGGCGTGTGGTCATCGTCGGCTTGGTCAAGCAGGGGTTGATGATCCGTTTGCCGGGGTTGGATTTGACCCGCAAAGAGATGACCATTGTCGGCTCGCGCGCCTCGGTCAACTGCTTTCCAGAAGCGCTGCGCCTGTTGGCGGACGGCGCGATTTCGTACCCGAAGATCGCCACAGAATTTGACCTGTGGCAAGCGCCGGGAGTCTTTGCGGAACTGGCCGCCCATCCAGAGAGGACGCACAAAGGGGTGCTGGCGCGGAACCCGTGAGCTTGCCTGGCGCCGGACTACCGGGTAGATAGCTCGCAAGCAGAGCGACTTATTCATCTGCTCGGGTCTGCCCTCGTTGTCACCCCTCTCAATGGCGTCAACGCAGTACATGACGATCCTGACGACAATGAGTTCTTGGCGCTTTTCAAGAGATCCGAATCGTAACTCCTGCGGTTTTCCTGAACGGACTTGACTATGACGATTGAGCAACTGATCGAAGATGCACGCGCACTGATCCGGGCCGAGGGTGAAGTCATCGCCGAGGTCGCGGACCAGATCGACGCCTCGTTCGCCGACGCGGTGGAATTGCTGGCGCACGCCACAGGCGTTGTCATGGTGACCGGCGCGGGAACCTCCGGCACCATTGCCCGGCGTATGGCGCATCTCTTTGCCACGACCGGGCTTCATGCGTTTTATGTCAGCTCGGCAGAGGCGCTGCACGGTCCCTCCGCGGCGGTGGCCGAGGGCGATGTGCTGATCGCGCTCTCCAAGGCGGGCAAGAGCGCGGAGATCAACCAGTTTGTCGGTGTGGCGCGGGCGCGCGGCGCCAGGGTGATCAGCCTGACCTGGGAGCCTGAGTCTGAGCTGGCCCAGCTAAGCGATGTGGTACTCGTGATCCGTCCCGACGTGCGCGGCGAGGGTGAGGGCGTGCTTCCCTTCGCCAGCACCCTGGCCAACGGTGCTGTGGGCGATGCGCTCTGCCTGGCCGTCAAACGGTTGCGTGGCTTTGACCTGGCGACGCTGGTGCAGACCCACCCCTCCGGCGCCACGTCGGAGCTTGTCCGCCCCGAAAAACCCTGAGCGGTTTTCGTCGTCAACATTGACGAAAGCTTGAAAGCATGATATTTTTCCAGCGGTTTACGCTTCGCCGGCGCACTTTTGCGCTGGCGTTTTTTCATCGAAACGACAACCATTTGTCTGAAATGTTTGGCTAAGGAGAAGACCCATCCATGAGCGCGCCACCGCTGGTATACGACCCGTCCGCCGTCCCGGCTGAGTTTTTGCCCTGGACAGAGACTGCCGATCCTCGTCGATTGTTGGCGGCAGCCGACCCCGAGGTGTTCGAAGCCATCGAGCTTGAACGCAGGCGTCAATTCGCCGGTATCGAGTTGATCGCCAGCGAGAACTACACTTCTGCTCCTGTGCTGGCGGCGATGGGCAGCGTATTGACCAACAAGTATGCGGAAGGCTACCCTGGCAAGCGTTACTATGGCGGGTGTGAGTTTGTGGACATCGCCGAAGAGATCGCGATCCGACGCGCCAAGGAACTCTTCGGGGCAGATCACGCCAATGTCCAGCCACATTCTGGCGCACAGGCCAACGAAGCAGTCTATCTCACCTTTTTGCAGCCAAGCGACCCGGTTCTGGCATTGAAACTGGACCACGGGGGCCACTTGAGCCACGGCTTCCATCTCAACAGTTCGGGACGGTTGTACAATTTTGTCCACTATGGCCTGGACGAAGAGACGGAGCAGATCGACTACGACGAGCTAGAGGCACTCGCCAAGAACCATCGGCCCAAGCTAATCGTTGCCGGCGCCAGCGCTATCCGCGCTTCTTCGATTTTTCCCGTCTGCGCGCCATCGCCGACGAAGTGGGCGCCAAACTGATGATGGACATGGCCCACGTGGCCGGCATGGTCGCGGTGGGCTGCATCCCGATCCTGTTCCCTATTGTGATGTGGTCACAACGACCACCCACAAGACCTTGCGCGGCCCGCGCGGTGGCATGATCCTCTGTCGCAAGGAGTACGCCAAAGCCATCGACCGCAACGTCTTCCCAGGCATGCAGGGAGGGCCGTTGATGCACGTGATCGCGGCCAAGGCGGTCAGCTTTGGCGAGGCGTTGCAGCCGTCCTTCAAGGACTATCAGCAGCGGGTGCTGGACAATGCCCAGGTGCTGGTCCGCACATTGATGGAAGAAGGTTTGCGCATCGTCAGCGGCGGCACCGACAACCACCTGATGTTGGTGGACATGGGCGCGCTGGGCGAGGATTCTCAGGGCAACGAGATCACGGGCAAGATCGTCGAGAAATCGCTGGACAATGCCAGCATCCACTGCAACAAGAACATGATCCCCCTTTGACCCCAAGCCGGCCATGGTCACCAGGCGGCATCCGCTTGGGCACACCGGCCGCGACCACCCGGGGCATGGGCGAAAAGGAGTTTGTCCAGATCGGTCGCTGGATCGCGGCGATTGCCAAGGAACCCAACGATCTATCCCTGCAAGCAGAGACGCAGAACGAAGTGTTGGAGATGGTGCAGGCTTTCCCGGTGCCAGCCTGACAGATCCGCTGCCGCGAGGTGGTGGCTCTGCTGCCAACCAAAAAGGGGAGCCGAGCGGCTCCCCTTTTTATGTTGGTCAAGAGCAGCAGCCGCAGGCTACACGTGGCTCTTCCACTCGGTCACTTGGCCGGTCGTCGCATCCAGGATCACCTTCAGCCCTTCGTCCAGACGGTCCATATCGTCGGCGATGCCGATCACCGCGGGGATGCCCAACTCGACCGCGGCCACTGCGCCGTGGCTGTTCAGCCCGCCCTCACGGGTGATCAGCCCACCGGCGCGCTGGAGAAGTTTGATACAACTGCGGTCGATCCCATCCGCGATGATGATGTCCTGCGGGCCGATCTCCGGCAGATTGCCGTTGAGCGGCAGGCGCAGACGGACCAGACGACCTGCCACCTCGCGCTGCCCCAGGCCCGTTCCATGCGCCAGCACCCGTTCGATGGTGCGCACCATCATCAGGTTGGTGGCGCTGCGCACGCTGCCGACCACACCCGCAGTCAGGACCACGGTGTCGCCTTCACCGATGAATTCGTGTCGGATCGCCACGTTGATGGCGTCGTTGACCACTTCGTCGGTGTTGCTGAGCCGACGGGTGAGCAACGGATAGGTGCCCCAGTAGAGACAGAGCTGACGCTGTACCATCGGGCTGGGCGTGACCGCGATCACCGGAACCTTGGGACGAAAACCGGCGATCAACTTGGCTGTGGCGCCGCTGATCGTCGGTGCGATGATGGCGCGGGCGCGCACTTCCGTCGCGGTCTGCATGGCTGCGTGGCAGATCGCGCCAGACGCGGTAAAGACGCTGGGCGAGTCATAATGGATGTGCAGGCCGCTCTCGTAGAAGACCCGCTCTGCCTCGCCGGCGATCTTGGCCATGGTCGCCACGCGCGCACGGGATAGCTGCCGGATGCGGTTTCGCCTGAGAGCATGATGGCATCGCTGCCATCCAACACCGCATTGGCCACGTCGCTTGCTTCGGCGCGTGTGGGCCGTGGGTTGCGGATCATGGAGTCGAGCATCTGGGTGGCCGTGATGACCGGTTTGGCTTCCTTGTGGCACTTGCCGATGATCATTTTCTGGATCATCGGGCACGACCTCGGGGCTTGTCTCGATACCCAAGATCGCCGCGCGCCACCATGGATGGCGTCCGATGCGCTGATGATGGTCGTCGATGTTGTGGATGGCCTCCGGCTTCTCGATCTTGGAGATCACCGGCGTCGCCCGTCCAAAGGCCGAATGCTCGTGGATGATGGCTTTGAGGTCCATCACCTCCTGCGCGGTGCGCACGAAACTGAGTGCGATCCAGTCCACCTGGTGATGGAGGGCAAACTGAACATCTTCCAGATCCTTTTCGGTCAGGGCCGGAATATTGAGCGAGGCATCGGGAAGATTCATGCCCTTGTTGTTTTGCAGCAGGCCGCCGATCACCACGCGCGTGATGATCTCTGTCTCTGTGGTTTCAAGGACTTCGACCTCCAGCAAGCCGTCATCGATCAGGATGCGTTCGCCAGCTTTGAGCGATTTGGGCAGATCCTTGTACTGGACCGGCACGCGCCCTGGTTCGCCGATGATCGAATCGGTGGTCAGGATCAACGTTTCGTCGCGTGTAATGCGCACGCCGTCGCCCTGCATCTTTCCGACGCGCAGCTTCGGTCCCTGCAGGTCGGCCAGGATGCAGATCGGCTTGTTCAGTTCCTCTGAGACGGTGCGAACGCGTTCGATGGTGCCGCGGTGGTAGTCATGGGTGCCGTGACTCAGGTTGAGCCGCGCCACATTCATGCCAGCCCTGGCCAACTTGGACAGCACATCTAGCTCACGGCTGGCCGGGCCGATGGTACAAACTATTCTGACGCGGAGCATGGTTTCCTCTTTATACAGCACTCGATTCTCGACAGAATGAACTAAGTAGTTGTAGAGAAATGGAGCATAAGAACGAAGCGACAGGTCGGCACTTCGAGCGGTAGATATCCGAAGATTCCGCCGAAAATGGGTTCCAATAACCAACCTTGTCTTTGCTGATATGACAGAACATCATAGCACAGCTAGGGGAAGATCACGAAGTGGAAAACGAAGGCGACTCTGTTTCAGATTGGGGCGAAGGAGGCGCGCTGCCCTACCATGCTGCCAGTGAGGGGGGCGATATCCTCCGCCCCCCTCACTGGCAGCTAGTAGGCGCCGTAGGTCAGCTCTGCTTCGGAGATTGTCTTCTCGCCGGCCTCGTGCCGTGTGCGCGCATCCTCGAATTCCTCGTCGGCCATACCCAGTGGCTTTTCGTCATGGCCGAATGCTCGATGAAGCCCCAGTTTCACACCCTTGACCGCGCGGTCGAGCGGCGCATCGCTGTATACTTCTGCAAACGTAGATACAGCCGTCTCTGGGCTGAGGGGCGCCAGGTTGTAGTGACGGGCCAGACGCTCGCGGTGATAGACAATCCAAAGATAGAGGTCAGCCTCGGTGCGGTTCGGAAAGCGCTCCATCAGCTCGTGGTTGCGGATCGCTTCGACCACAGGCATGTAGATGTTGTCGTACCAGCTCGTGACAGCATCTTCCCAGGAGAGCCGATAGGGATCCGACGAATGCTCCAACTCCAGGTTGCAGAAATAGCGATGGACCTCAATGTGTTTGATCAGCAGCGCGTACCGACCCGGTTCGGTGAAACGCAGGTCGTGGTCGGGTCTCAACCTCTCCAATTCGGTCTGTTGCAGAAAGTCGACGTACTCTGCCTTGATCAGCCACTGGTCGCGCTCAAAATCGTCGGCAGTAATCGGCACATTGGTCATGACCTCTGTGACATACGCCTCGATCTCATCAAGCCCATTCGCTCGGGCCACACTGATACGATGATTGCCGTCGCGGACGAAGTACGCCTCACCGATCTTGAACAATTCCACCGGAGGTAAACCTGCCAATTCGTTCATGGCCGCATCCACTCGGCTCCATCGCTCCAGGTCCACACCGGAACGGGGCAGAAAGGTACGCGTGAAGTCTCGGTAGCGTCCTACACTGCCGACGATCTGCTCCAGGGGCACCATCCGAGTGCCCATCTCGATCTGTTGTCGTGCCTTTAACTTCCTCGCCACTTCGTCGTAGCGCACAAGATCTGTATTGACTCCGGTGATCAATCCCATGATGTCGGCGACAATCGCTTTGGTCGAACTGCGGCGAAAGCGGTCGCGGGCCTCTCCAAGCTTTACGGGATCAAACATCAATATGCTCCTCGATACATCATATGTTCAACTACTTCCAAGCCATGTCGGGTTGACCAGACATGGACGACAAACGTCCACACACAGGGTGCAGGTTCGTGATTAACGCGCCTTTAACAGCGCCATAACAGCCGACCGCGGCCCGCACACCTGCCACGATCATACCACAGGCTGCCCCTGTCAAACTCTACAAAACGTGCAACAGTTCCTGCCCTGCATTTGTGCATACGCGCCGGAACCGACCCTCACAATAGCATCTGTTCCCACCGTCCGTATGCAACGGGGTCCACAATTGACGGTGTGAACCGTGGCTATCTCCCAACGCTGATTCGTGATTTTGGTCTGGATATCTGGTAGAATCGGAGCTACAAACTGCCTGGAGAGCAGCACCGATGCCATGCCAACAGGGTGCGAAAGGAGCGAACGACAGTGGAAAAGGTGATCCGGGTTCGGACTGCCATTGCGGTGATCGAGGACGATAAAATTCTGCTGGTCCCTCACTTTGAGACAGGGGTCGCGACGGTTGCCTGGCTGTTGCCTGGTGGAAGCGTCGATTTTGGCGAACTGCTGCCGGACGCGGCCGCGCGCGAGTTCCTCGAAGAGACCGGTCACCATGTCCAGATCGACGGGTTGCTGGATGTAAGCGAATCTGTGCTGCCAGAACGCCCCTGGCACAGCGTCACCAT
>JAAUPU010000519.1 GCA_012032975.1 Caldilineaceae bacterium
CTCCTGCGCAAGATGCTTGAATGACGTCATGGATACGGCCGTTGTATGCGTGGCACGGTTCTGGCCGAGGTTGGCGGAACTGGGACTTGGGAACGCATAAAAGCACCCAAATCTGTTGGAGAAGATAGGCTGTAGATGCAAGTCAAACCGCTGGATTTTCTGCTGATCGGCGCGGTCAAAGCCGGGACGACGACGCTCTTCGAGTTGTTGCGCCATCATCCCTCTATCTTTATTCCTGCGGGAAAAGAGGTTTACTTCTTTGACAACCAGGAGCGTTTTGCCCTTGGATGGGACAACTTTGCCGGGGGATTCTATGCAGGCGCTTCAATCGACCAGAAATGGGGCAAGATCACGCCGCGCTATTTGAGCGAGCCGGCTGTGCCTGCGCGTGTTGCGGAAATGGCGACGCAGGTTCGGCTCATCGCCCTGCTCCGCAACCCCGTTGACCGGGCGATTTCACATTACCATATGTTTGTCCGCAATCGGCCCGAGTATGGCTTTACACTCGAAGAGGTGGTCGCCAGCGGCCTGCCCGCGTCGCCGCTTGAAAAGCCCGACCCTCGCTATCCGAATATCTGGCACTATGGTCTCTATGGCGAGAGCCTGGAACGATATCTCTGTCATTTTCAACGAGAGCAACTCCTGGTCCTCTTTTCCGACGAGTTGAAGGCGCGCCCGCATGCTGTCCTGGATCTGGTCTTGAGCCATCTCGGTCTTGACCAGGGCTACCGGCCGGCGAATCTGGGCCAGGAGTACCATCGTGGCGGTCGCCAGCGTTTTCCCCAGCTTGTGCCGTTCATGCGCAAGCAGATGAAGCCCGCATGGAAGCTGATGGCGCGTCTGCCCGAACGCCAGAAGGAGGCGCTCAAGACCTGGTATGCGATGCGTCTGAACCTGGTGCCAGAGACAAAACCTACCCACGACAAGACGACTCGACAACGGCTGGTGGAGTTCTACCGGCCGGATGTGCGGAAACTGGAAGCTATCCTTGGTCATCGCACGCCGTGGCCGGAGTTTGACGATCAGAAGTAGTCCTGCCAACTGTTTGGGCCAGAGCAAAGGAATAGCTATTCACGAAGTTTAGTTTCTCCTCACGCGTCCCAGCGCTGGTATCGACCTTGACAATCCCCTGTTCGACCATCCACTCTACTGACTCATAGATAGCCTCAAACGAATGATAGCGAGGCTCGTAGCCAAGCAGGCGGCGGCCTTTTTCGATGCTGCAATTGGGGCTGTGCGCAATGTGCTCCCAGGTCTTGACCGCATCCTCCTTCTCCTGGAGCGCCTCCCAATCTGCCCACGGCAGAAAGCGCAAGTTCGCGTCTCTGCCAAACCAGCCGGCCACGCTTTCGGCATAACCGCGCAACGTGACCGCAGCCGGCGACACCGCGTGGAAGCTCTCGCCCACCGCGCTGGACCAATTCTGCATTGTCTTGAAAAAGATCTGGGCGACGTCATCCGCGTGGACGTGGTGGACTGTCTCCAGTCCGAAATGAGGCAGGGCCACTTCTTCGCCGCGCGCCAGTTGGCCGAAGACTCTTGGGTTGAAGTTTCCAGCGGGGTTCAACGGCGGCCAGCCGGGGCCGACGATATGGCCCGGGTGCAGACAGGTGGCCGGGAAATTCCCGCGTCGCGCCTCGTCGAGCAGAAAGGCTTCGATGGCCGCCTTCTGGATGCCATACTCGCCAAAGGGGGTGCGCGGCTGCGCCTCGGTCGTCGGCACTTCAACGCTGGGTCCATGAACCCAAACCGTGCCACAGTGCAAGAAATGCTGGACCTGGCCACGCAGCGCCTGAACGAGGTGCCTGGCGCTCTCCAGGTTGAAGCAGATCATGTCGATCACAACATCCGGCTGCAACGCCAGGATCTGGTCGCCGAACGATCCTGCTTGCTCCGCCGCGCTCCTGTCGATGACGGCCTGCTTCACTTTGCGCCACGCTCCATGTGGCTGATAGGGTTGCCGTTGGCCGCGGCTGATGGCGACTACGTCATGTCCAGCCTCGACCAGCCGTGGCACCAGGTAGGTGCCAACATGCCCGCTGGCGCCGATCATTACGACACGTGTCATTGTGGTTTGATCCTCTCTCTACCGTTCTGTGAGCTGGCGCTTGGCCATCTCTGCGACATTTTTTCTGCGTACAGATGTTGGGAACTGTCCATCACTGTAGACCAGTGCGGCGAGCCTTGTCAATGTGGGCGACCGTGTCCTGTCAGCCAATGGTAAAGTGTGACATGGCAAGGCGTCACCGGGATATGTCAGTTTGACAGCCCAAAAACGTTTTGTTAGACTGACTTCAGTCTCCAGTTCCGCACAATCAACCATTGGTTCGACCACCTCTTCATGGCTGCGACGTTGCCTCTCTCGGATCGATGATCGGCGCGATTGATTACATCAACCCACATCCTCACACTGGAGTCGGTTCGCTGAGCAACGCTGGCGAAATAGCAAGATCAACTGTCAACCTACATTCATAAGAGTACGAGGAGGAGTCCTATGTTGCGAAAACGTCCGTTCTTGAGATTGTTCAGCCTTCTGAGCGTGATGCTGGTGGCTGTGCTGCTAGTCGCCGCGTGTGGAGGCGGCAGCGCCCCAGCCGATTCTGCCCCGGCTGCAGAAGCCCCAGCCGCAGAAGCTGCTGCACAAGAGTCTGCAGATGCTGCCGCGCCCGCGTCTGCCGATGACTATCAGGCCTCGCGGGAAGCCTGCACCGCGGAGACCCCTTGCTGGGCCGAAGTTGTGGACACCGTCCCGGATTCCTTCCAGGAAGCGCCCATGCTGGCAGAGATGGTCGCGGCCGGCGATCTGCCGCCGGTGGAGGAGCGACTCCCGGGCAATCCCCTGGTCATCCAGCCCGCTGAGATGATCGGCGAATATGGCGGTACATTGCGCCGCGCGTTCACCGGCCCTGGCGACCGCCAGAATGTCGAGCGCTGGGTCAACGACTACGGCGTCTTCTGGAACACGGGCGCGAGCGAGCTGCGACCCCGCCTGTTGGAATCCTGGGAAGCAAATGAAGATGCCAGTGAGTGGACCTTCCACCTGCGCGAGGCATGAAGTGGTCCGATGGCGCGCCCTATACCGCCGACGACTATGTGTTCTGGTACGAAAATATTCTCCTCAACGAAGAGCTTGTGCCGGCAATTCCGTGGTTCATGAAGTGGGGTGGCGATACAGCCGTACTGGAGAAGATCGACGACACGAGCTTCAAGATCACCTTTGCGCAACCCTTCCCCTCCTGGCTCGAGACTATGTCGACCTCCACGATGGCAGGTCACTTCCAGGCCGGGCGCACCGGTGGTGGACTCGTGGCCCCGCGCCACTATCTTGAGCAATTCCACCCGGCAATTATTGGTGAAGAGGAAGCCACCAAGCTGGCAGAAGATGCTGGCTTCGAAAGCTGGAATCTCTTCTTCCTGGCCCAGAACGATGCGGCCATGAATCCCGATCTGCCGGTCACGACGCCGTGGAAACCCATCACGCGCATTGCTGAAACCGAGTACATCCTCGAGCGCAATCCCTACTTTGCGGCCGTGGACACCGACGGCAATCAGTTGCCCTATTTCGACCGCATCTCTCTCGAATTGGTCGAAGAGCTGGAAGTGCTGAACCTGCGCGCGATTGGCGGCAACTACACGGTTCAGGGCCGGCATATCGACTTCTCCAAGTTGCCGGTGATCCGCCAGAATGAAGCTGACGGCGACTACTTCGTCAACTTCTGGGGCAGCAGCACCCGCCATCCGGTCAAGATCGCCTTCAACCAGGATTGGACCGAAGACCCCAATATCACCGCCTACACAGTCGACAGCCTGGACTTCCGCAAGGCGCTGTCGCTGGCCATCGAGCGTAGCGAGGTCAACGAGACCTTCTTCCTGGGCGTCGG
>JAAUPU010000520.1 GCA_012032975.1 Caldilineaceae bacterium
GGTATGGGGTCGTTTTCTGATCTCGTTCTGTCAAGGATAGACGGATATTGATTGCTGAAAAACGCTCGACTCGAGCTGCTTAGGAATAGGCTCTTTGCACAGCTTCTCCGTGAACGATGAGAAATGCGCGGGTAATATCGCCGATTGTGTCCATCCGGATGATCGCTAGGCTACACATCTTCGACAAGTCGGTGTGTCCCTACTATATCCACGTTTTCTGGGTCTTCGGAGTCATGTAGAGCGCAGATACGCAGGCCCGGGTATGACATCAATAACACGGACCAGGCCTACTACGCCTTCGGTCGGCAGCGAGACAGCGGCCCGGTCAACACCGACCACCGCTACACCGGCCAGAAGGAGGACGCCACGGGGCTATACTACTATAACGCGCGCTACTACGACCCCACCATCGGCCACTTCATCTCACCGGACACGATTGTGCCCGATGCCGAGGACCTGTTTTCCTACAACCGCTACATGTACGCCCGCGGGAATCCGCTCAAGTACAACGATCCGAGTGTCACTTTTCGGGCGAAAATGCAGCATGAAGTTTCAGCCAAAGTGCAGCACGGGTTTTCAGCCAAAGTGCAACAGTTAGGGATGGCAGAACTCCTGTGAATCACGTATCCTTTCAGCAAAAACATAGCTGGGAGGAGAGATGGCAAACAGGAGAACCAAGATCATGGATGTACGAGAGATCATTCATCGGCTTCGAGCCGGTGAGAGCAAACGTAAGATAGCCAGTGACTTGCAGCTGAACTGGCGCACAGTCAAGAAGTATGCCAGCTGGGCCGATGAAGAGAAGCTGCTGGTAGGCGAACTGCCATGCCCTGAAGAACTGCAGAAACGATTCATTGCCGCCTTTCCGAAGATACCTGCTGCTCAGAACCAATCGTCAGTGTCGGAGTACCATGAGTACGTGGTCAAACTGCGCAAAGAAGGCGTTGAGATTGCGGCCATTCGGCAGCGGCTGCGAGAACGAGGTTACGCAGGCAGCTACGCATCCGTGCATCGCTACGTCAGCAAACTGGAACCGCTGACTCCAGACGCAACTGTCCGAGTCGAATGCAAGCCGGGCGAAGAAGCGCAGGTCGACTTCGGCTACGCAGGCAAAATGATCGATCCACATACGGGCGAGTTGCGCAAGAGCTGGGCCTTTGTAATGACCCTCTCCTGGAGTCGCCATCAATACGTCGAGTTCGTCTTCGACCAGAAGATCGCCACATGGCTTCGTCTGCACCGCAACGCCTTCCGCTTCTTCGGCGGTGTACCCAAGCGGCTGGTCATCGACAATCTGAAAGCGGCCATCGTCGAAGCCTGTTGGCATGACCCCCAGGTACAACAGAGCTATCAGGAATGCGCCGAACACTACGGCTTCTTGATAGCCCCTTGCCGGCCACGCACACCACAGCACAAAGGCAAAGTGGAGAAGGGCGGCGTCCACTACGTCAAACGCAACTTTCTGGGCGGTCGAGAGTCGACGACGATCTCCCAGGCCAACCGAGATGTGCTTGTCTGGTGTGAGACCACAGCTGGCCAACGGGTTCATGGCACCACCAAGGAAAAGCCGCTTGAGCGCTTTTCTCAGACGGAAAGAGCGGCATTGAGAGCCTTGCCGGCCATTGCCTACGACCTGGCCGTGTGGAAAGAGGTCAAGCTGCATCGGGATTGCCATGTCGTCTTCGACAACGCCTACTACTCGGCGCCCTTCACGCTGGTGGGTCAGAAGCTGCGGGTACGAGGCGGAAGCCGGGAAATTCGTATCTACACCCAAGAATTCCAACTGGTGGCGACCCACGCCCGTGCAGAGCAGCCCGGTCAACGGCAGACCCATCCAGAACATCTGCCGCCGGAACTGCTCGACGGACTTTTCCTCACTCGAGAAACTTGTCAGAGTATGGCCGAAGAGGTCGGTCCGGCCACAGCCCAGGTGACGGAGATACTCCTGGGCGACCCTGTGCTTGACAAAATGACCTCCGTGCGACGGCTGCTCAAACTGCGGGAACGGTTCGGCGATGAGCGGCTGGAAGCGGCCTGTCTGCGGGCTCTGACCTTCGACGACCCCAGGTACATGACCATCCGACGCATTCTGGAGACCGGTCGTGATCTCCGACAGGATGACCTTCCTCCTCCCGAGCCAGCGAGTAGAAGGCAACCGGCAGCCTTTGTGCGCAGCGCCGCAGATCTGGTGGGTCATCTCTTCGGGGGTGCGACATGGAACTGATGCACCAGCTGACACCCCAACTCAAGCAACTGCGCCTCTCCGGCGTTCTGGAGACGCTGGATGTGCGTAACCGTCAGGCCATCGATGGCCAGTGGTCCTACGTCGAGTTTCTGACTCGCCTGGTCGAGGACGAGGTCGCACGGCGCGCCCAGAAGCAACTGGCCTTGCGGCTGCGTCGGGCGGCAGTCAACAGCACCAAGACGCTGGAGGGCTTCGACTTCAACTTCAATCCGACGCTCAAACGACAGCAGGTGATGCAGATCGCCAGCTGCGACTACATCCGCCAACACCACAATGTCTTGATCTGCGGCCCCACCGGTGTGGGCAAGAGCCATCTGGCACAGGCCCTGGCCCATGAAGCCTGCCGCCAG
This sequence comes from Caldilineaceae bacterium, assembly GCA_012032975.1. The sequence goes on from JAAUPU010000520.1 coordinate 2,596, forward strand.
GGCTTCGATGTGCTCTTCGTCAACACCCACAAGATGCTCCAGCACCTCAACGGCGGTCGCGCCGACGGCACCTTGGAGCGACGGGTGCAGAGCTATCTGCGGCCAGACCTCTTGATCCTGGATGACTTCGGTCTCAAGCCCTTGACGCCGCCTGGACCTGAAGACCTCTACGACATCGTCAACGAGCGTTACGAGAAAGGCAGCATCCTGTTGACCTCGAACCGGGCGCCAGCAGAATGGCCCGACCTCTTCGGCGATCCGCTACTGGCCAGTGCAGGGTTGGACAGATTGGCTCATCATGCCGAGGTCCTGGTGATTACCGGAACCAGTTTCCGAGCTCAGGGAAGAAGACGGCTTGAAGAGGAGGTGACTATCGATTAGGTTGGTAAGGTACCGATGAAAACGTTACGAAATGCTGGTAACGCCGAAAGGGGCTGGCCATGCGGCTCGAATTGACCCTTCAAGAAGCCACACGGTTGCGAGCGTGTATCTCAGACTCCCTTGCTCGAACGGAAGATGGCCTGGTTGAGCAAGAACTGAAAAGCCTTCTCGGAAAAGTGGTTGAGGCAGAGCAAGATTCGCTGCGACAGCTTCGATGCCCAGTCTGCCAGCGCTCCTTCAGCCAGGAATGTATCGGTCGTACGGGAGACTACTGCAGCGCAGCCTGCAAACAGAAGGCCTATCGGCAACGGCGAAACGAGTGGCGCAAACAATATGGTCCGCGCGACATCCGCTAAACCGATGCTTGTTGCAAAGACTGTCTACACTGTTACCAGCAAAGATGTTGTCGTTGCTTTTCACACCAGCACAGCGAGTTCTGTCTCTCTTTCCTACCATTGTCCGCGCTGCACTTTGGGTGACAATCGCTGTTGCACTTTGGGTGAAAACAGGTGTTGCACTTAGACCCGATTATTGACACGTACCCGGCCATTCCCTATTTCAGGGCAACGCTGGCCAATGTAGCGCGCTTGCAGGATGATTTTACCCAGGCCGCGCTCTATCTGCAGGAGGCGGAAACGTTCGCCCACAAAGTGGGGCAGGGCCATCCTGGCGGTTTCCGCCATCACCGCCACCATGAGATAGGTTTGGCCGCCGGTTACCTGGCTGAAACACAAGGCGATCTAGCCGCCGCCAGAGCTGCCTTTACACAGATTCATCAACAGGATCAGGACCAATCGCATTATTCAGCCGCCGCCCTGGTCGGTCTGGGCTGGGTGGCTTTGCAGCAGAAAGATTGGTCAGCCGCCCGTCGCCATTTTGCCGCCGCGCTGCCCTCATCGAGCAA
>JAAUPU010000521.1 GCA_012032975.1 Caldilineaceae bacterium
GATGCGGCTGGCGACCGCGCCGGCAGAGGCGACAGCAGCCAGCCGCTCGGCATCCAAATCCAGGGCGATCAGCGGGTAGCCAGCAAGAAGCAGATTGCGCGCCATCGGCCCACCCATCTCGCCCAAGCCGATAAAGCCGATCCTTGGTTTGCCTGTGCTCATTGTCTACCTCTCCTGATCGCGTCGGTGATTTTGGGTCGGTTCAAAACAGGTTCAGCCAGCATTCCGGGATTGGGCCAGAACGGGTGGCTCAACCGGAACGGTCGTGGCCTAATCCCGGAATGCGTCAACTAAATCTGATTGTACTACGCGGCGTGCGAGGCAACCAGATGGCGCGCAAGCAGCAAGAAAGAGTGAGCTTCTATCAGTAGCTCGCTCTCTGGCGATAGGTGGCTCTTCGTGCGCGGTAGATTTCCGTTTCCTGGTGATTCATGCTGACACATTTGAGGCCGTTGGTCCGCGACGAGACGCATGTTAAAATGATGAAGCTTTCCGCTCCGGGCACGCACGCTCCCATGCTTTCCAAAAGACCGCCGACAACCCCGCCGTACACCCATTCGGCAACGCCACTGACCTTGCGAGGAAACCATGTCCATCGACCAATTCACCGCCGAACCAACCACGATCCAGTTTGGGCAATCGACCACCCTTCGCTGGCGCACCCAACGCGCCGATGATGTCTACTTGAACTGGCGCGGGGTCGCCCATCAAGGAGAAGAGGTGGTCGCACCGATTGTGACCACGAGCTATCTATTGCATCTCGCGCGCGAGGGCGAAGCGGGCGAGACCCAACAGCTGACCGTCGTCGTCGAAGGCGACGTGCCCGCGCCCGACACGATCACGCGCCCACCGACCGTGACCTTGACGCCAGAAAATATCGAGTTGCTCAAGCGATACCCGCGCCCACCGCGGGACAATGGCCGGGGGCTGCACTTCCATCTGGACCTGCGTGATGAGAGCATCGCCCGCAACGTCGCACGTCTGAAACAGATCAACGCCACCTGGACCTTGCTCTATGCGCAGGACGAGTTGCAGGCGCAGCGCGCCGGTCGCGCCTGTTGGGAAGCAGGCATCATGCCGGTGGTGCGCATCGGCAAGGACATCGACCGCTTCTTCGACCCGGTTCCCTTTGTCGAAGCGCTGCAGGATGCCGGCGTGCCGCCCTATGTGCAGATCTACAACGAACCCGCCGACAGCCGAGAATGGGACAAAGGACGACCGGATAACTACCGCGAGGTCTTTGCGGAAAAGTGGGCGCGCCATGCCGCACGGGTGGCGGATGCAGGCGCTACCCTGGGCTGCAAGTCATGGGCAAGAGCGAACTGGATGTGGCGGTGGATAGCTGTCGCGGCCATCCACCGCCCGACATCTGGGAGCGGGCCGTCTTTGTCCTCCACAATTATGGCGTCAACCACCCACCGAACTACCCTTACGACGAACTTTCGCAGCAGACCCATCCCGGCATCACGATCCTGGAAGACCCGGTCTCGATCCTGATGGGTTTGGCCTTTGGCCACTGGATGCAGGAGCGGATCGGCTTCGTGTTGCCCATCGTCGGCGGGGAGGGCGGCTGGCAATTTGGCGTGGATGACGACCGTCGCTACCCGCGCGTGGTGCAGCCGCTTCACGCCCGTTTCCATCGCGAGATTTTCGAATGGTTTCGCACCGGCGTACTTTCCAATGGCGAACCGCTGCCGGACTATTTTTTCAGCATGACGCCGTGGCTGGTGGGCGGCTGGAATACTGCCGAGGATTGGTGGGGCGGCCCCCTGGGCGACAAGACCGAGACCATCGCAGCCGTGCGCGCCATCCCCGATTTCGTGCGGCGCTTTAGCTGGGAACGCGAGGGGGACGTCCCGCGCCGAACCCACCCACGCCGAACCCACCCGCGCCGAACCCACCCGTGCCAGAGCCTCAGCCGCCAGAGCCGGTGCAGCCGCCAGAGCCACCTGTGATCGAACCACAGCCTCCGGTCGTCGAACCGCCAGCGCCAAGCTGGGATCCCGACTCGACGAGTTGGGCGTGCGGTCACGCGCAGCGAAGCTGCTGACGCATGGCGTCTGGTTGCCGCCAGCTATCAAGATCGGAACGAAGCCGGTGGTCGTCACCATGTCTACATCCACGCCCAGCGCGCCGATGGTTCACCCGTGGCCGGGGCGCGTTTTGTGGTGGATTGGATCGGGCGCCGGTCGGACGAAACGCCCGGCCATCTGGCGACCGACGCCAACGGCGATGGCAACTACCCGATCTTCATCCCGATGAACTCGGGTCGTAGAGATGGCATCGTCTTTGCCACTGCCGAGGGCGCACCCGCCGACCGAGTGGAGGGGATGGGTCTGCCGGATGGCCAACTCGTCGCCTTTCACTTGACCTTCGAGACGCCCCACCCGGGCTGACCGTCTGGGCGGGGAATTCTTCCATGCAACGACCGATCTTCGCGGAAGGTCGGGTCAATCCAATGGACCAAGACCAGGACACGATCTCTATGGATGCTCGTCCCGTTGAAGTGCGCTCGGTATCTGCGCGACTTTCAGGAACAGTTCTACAGCCCGACCAGGTCACAACCACGCAACGAGCGCAGATGTACAATCTGCTCGCCGCCTATTTTGAAAATGTGACCGAGGAACACTTCACCCGCGATCTGAACGAGAAAGATTGGGTGGTTCTCCTGAGCGACGCCTCTAGCGGCGTCGTGAAAGGTTTCTCGACGTTGTTGCAGATCCGCATGATGGTCGGCGACATGCCCATCGTGGCCCTCTTTTCCGGCGACACGATCATCGACCGCGCCTATTGGGGCGAAGCCGAACTGCCGCGCATCTGGGGCGCGCATGTCTTTGAGCTTGCCGATTCGGTGGCCGAATCCGACCCCGGCGCCAAGGTCTACTGGTTTCTGATCAGCTCTGGCTATAAAACCTATCGCTTCTTGACCGTCTTCTTTCGACGATACTTTCCAAGGTACGCCGAAGCCACGCCGCCCGAGATCAAGCAGATTCTGGACGCGCTGGCGCGCGCCAAATTCGGCGATGAATACGACGCGGCCAGCGGTCTCATCCGTTTTGCCCACCCCTCCCCCCTGCGCGATGGTGTGGCCGAGGTGACGCCGCAGCGGCTCAGAGACCCGCACATCCATTTCTTTGTGGAGAGCAACCCAGGCTACATGCAGGGCGACCAACTGGCCTGCCTGGTCGAGATCGCCCGCGACAATCTGACCCCCGCCGGCCGCCGGATGCTGGAATAGGCGAGCGGCTTTCAGGAACCCGATGCGGACCCTCTTGATCACCGCGGCCAACGCGCTTTGGCTGCTCTCTTCATTGCCCGGCTGGCTTGGTTTTCACATGGCCCGCCGCCGGGTCGATCGGTCCAGCGCCGATTGCTCCTCACCCTGTTGCGCGCCAATGTAGAGAGCGACTTTGGTCGCAGCCACGATTTCGCAACCATCCGCACCATCGCCGACTACCAGCAGCGCGTGCCGCTTTCAACCTACGCCGACTACGCCGACGCCGTCACCGCCATCGGTGATGGGCGCATTGGCCCGCTCACCGCCGAACCAGTGCGCCTGCTGGAGCCGACCAGCGGTTCGACCTCGGCCACCAAACTGATCCCCTACACCGACACGCTCAAGCGGCAATTCCAGGCCGCGATCGCGCCCTGGGTGGTCAGTGCGTTGGCCAACGATCCGCGCCTGCTGACCGGCCCGGCCTACTGGTCCGTCTCCCCCCGTGGCGCAGCGCGAGAGCCGTTCGCCCGGTGGTCTCCCCATCGGTTTCGAAGACGACAGCGCGTATCTGGGCGGAGGTCAGCAGCGGCTGGTCGAGGCTCTGCTGGCCGTGCCGCCGACGGTGAAGCAGATTTCAGACATGGCGACGTTCCGATATGTC
>JAAUPU010000522.1 GCA_012032975.1 Caldilineaceae bacterium
GGTCGCGATCTCTCGCCCGTCAGCCACATCCACCAACAGCGCCCGCCCCGATTCGGTGCCGAAATCAATGCCGATCGCATACTTGGGACTCATACTACCGTTGCTCCTTCGTCTGGAAGGCAAATTGGAATGATGATCTCTCACCCCGTCGTCGCTGTCATCGCTGTCATCCCGTCAGCTATGCCGATAAACATCCCACCCCTTGTACTTGGTCAGCACCTCGAAGATCGGCCCTGCGGTGCGGGATGGGTTGACGCTGACATGGTGCTCGAAGCCATTCTCGCAGATGTGCTGGAGCAGTTCCTGCAACTTGGGCACCTTGACCACGCCATAGCCGCCAAAGGTCAGCAGCGGGTCGTCGGTGAATTCGCCCTCGCCGACATAGGCGTGCATCGAACCCATGCCATCGTCGGTGCCGACGCGCAGGAAGGAGAAGGCGTTGGCCTTGATGCGCCCATAGATGGTGCCGTAGGTATTTTCCACGCCGACTGTGCCGGCGATGATCTCCTGATATTCCATGCTTGGGCGGCTCTCGGCATCCTCACGGAAGATGTCTTTGGGCAGGTTGCTGCAATGGAAGATCACACCCTTGTCCGGGTCGTCGCCATAGTTGTTGTTCCAGTCGACCAGCGCGCTGGGCAACTGGCTGGCCTGGGCGAGGATATGCATGGCCAGCGAACCCATGACATCCACCTCGCACGCGCTGGGCATGAGGTCGTTGCTCATCATGCTCATCACCGTGCAGGGCACCACGCCGAAGAACTCCTCCATCGCGGTCCAACACTGGATCGCGGTGGCGTCCAGCTCCGTGTCGCGGATCCAGCGGTCCACCGCGGCGCCAAACTTGGCCATCTTCATCAGCGAGACATCGGGCACGTTGGCCGTCTCGACGTAGGACTGGATGGCCTGGAGCTTGGCGCGCACGATCTCGTCATCGTCGCCCATGGCGTCCACCCAGCCGAAAAGCTCGAAGAGATCCAGCGTCTCGATGGTGATGCCATTTTCTTCCAGGAGCTTTTCGCTGTAGCGCACGGTGTTGAAGGCCGCGGGCCGTGCGCCCAGCGCGCCGATGCGCAGGTTGCGCAGCCCGCTGTTGACGCGACACATGGCGGCAAAATCGGCCAGGTCTTGTTTGAAGCTGGCGCTCTTGGGCGCGACTGTGTGCAGCTTGGTGAGCGAATAGGGGATGCCATATTGACGCAGGTTGTTGCAGACCGACATCTTGCCGCAGAAGCTGTCGCGGCGGTCGGCGATGGTCATGTTGTCGGCGTCGTCGGGAAAGGCGTGGATCAGGATCGGCACGTTGAGACCCGACCAGCGCATGGCATTGGCGACCGCGCGCTCGTCACCAAAGTTGGGCAAGGTGACGATCACACCGTCGATTTCGCGGCGGTGTGCGTCGAAGAGTTCGGCACATTGGCGCGCATCGGTCACGCTTTCGATGCTGCCGTAGGTGGTCTGCTCTGGCGTGAGCGTGATGACGTCGAAGCCCATCTCTTCCAGCAGTTGCAACATCTCTGCCCGGCCCGTCTCGCACAGGTGGCTGGGAAAGAAACCGCGGTTGCCGACGATCAGACCGAGGGTGACGCGTTTCATACGATCTCTCCTTGTTCAGTAGATGCGGTTTTTAACCGCACGGATTGTTCTACCTATGAACGTGCGGTTTCAAACCCCAGCTACGCACGCATCAATCTTGCGGGACTATTTGTTCAGATGCCGGCTGCGCACTTCGTCGATAGAGACGCTGCGTTGGCCTACGTGGCGCGCCGGTGCTGGTTCGATGGTCGGCGCCGTTTCGCCAGCCTCCACCATGCGCTGGATCAAGCGAGCGCGCAATTCTGCGTTGACATCGGCGTAGGCGTCCACGCCGACCAGGTTGGCCAGCTCGTGGGGATCGGCCTCCAGATCGTAGAGATACTGCTCGACATAATGATCGGATCCGGCGTCGTTCCAGCCGTCTTTGTCCGGTGCATCGACGCCATATTTCCAGCGCCGGGTGCGCAACGCACGCCCGACTTGGGACTCGGAGATCTGCACGAAAACCTCATCCGGCCAGTCTGTCGCCTGCCGGTTGACCAGTGGCAGGATCGACCGTCCCTGCATCCCTTCCGGCACGGGCAAGCCCGCGGCGTCGAGCAACGTGGGCGGCAGGTCGATCAGGCTGACCAGTTCGCGCAGCCGTCCGCCGCCGTGGAAGCCCGGCCCGATCAATGCCGTTGGCACGCGGATCGAGCTTTCGTGACACGAACGTTTGTATTCGTTGTTGCGCGTCTTGAAGTGGCAGCCGTGGTCGGACGTGAAGAGGATGATGGTGTTGTCGGCCAGCCCCAAACTCTTGAGCGCATCGAAGAGGCGGCCCAGCGCCTCGTCCAGCCGCTTGACCATGCCATAATAGCCGCCCAAGTGCTGATGGCTGGAACCTCCCAGCGCCGCCAAATCGGGTGGGACGAAGTGACCGGAATAAGCTGCCCGGGAGCCATCCGGCGGCGGATAATCGTCCACATGATTTTGATGATGCGGCTCCAGGTAGGAGAGAAATAGGAAAAAGGGTTCTTCCTGATGTGTGTCGATATAGCGGATCGCCGCGTCGGTCTGGGCATCGACGCGGTAACCTGGGAGCTTGACCGCTTCGCCGTCGTTGTCGAAAAGCACGGTGTCGTAGGCGCCGAAACAAACTCCAGCAAGTTGGCGCCCAGCCAATCTTGATAGCCGCCGCGCTGGTCGGCCGGCACGGGTTCCTGGGAAGCCAGATGCCACTTGCCGATATAACCGGTCGCGTAGCCTGCCGCGCCAAAGCTCTTGGCCAGCGTTTGTGCATCGGGCGCCAACACGCCGCCATTGCGATGTACGCCCGTGTTGGTGGCATATAGCCCGGTCTGCAAGCAGGAGCGGGCGGGACCACAGACCGGCTGGCATGTAAACGAATAGTGGATGTCGGTTCCTTGCGCGGCCATGCGGTCGAAATTGGGCGTCAACGCCAACGGATTGCCGTGGACCCCGGTGGTGTCCCAGCGCTGCTGGTCGGTGAAGAAGACGATGACATTGGGTCGGTCGGAGCGGGATGAGGACATTGGGCCTCCTGCATGGATCGGTCGCAAGCGCGCAAATTCGGCAACAGGGTTCGAGGCGCGCTTGACAGGGCGGTTAGGAGCGGGTATCATTCGTAAAACGTTTTAATTATGACAACTGAATCCTATCATATCGATCCGCGGGTGTCAACAAAAAGAGGCTTCATCGCACATGGTTGCTAACCATCGTATCACCATCGTTGACGTTGCAAAACATGCCGAGGTGTCGCCTGGCACGGTCTCCAACGCGCTGACCGGCAAGCGGCCCGTTTCCGAAGTGACGCGCCAGAGAATCTTTGCCAGCATCGAAGAATTGGGCTACCAACCCAATCTGGTTGCGCGCAGCCTGGTCAACCGCAGCAGCAGCACGCTGGGCGTTGTGGTCTCCGGTCTGGAATTCTACGGCCCCTCGCGGTCTCTGGTGGGCATGGAGCAGCAGGCCAACGAACTTGGCTACTCGCTCTTGCTCAACCTGTTGCACCGGCCAGATATTGACGATGTTGCTCCGATTCTCAACGAGCTTTCGGCGCGGCGGGTGGACGGCATTATCTGGGCTGTGCATGAGATTGGCGAAAATCGCGCCTGGATCGACCAGGAGGCCCTGCGAGCGCTGCCACCCATCGTCTTTCTCACCATGCGCACGCGCCCCAACGTATCGATCATTACCACCGACAACCGCGCCGGCGCACGCCTGGCTGCCGAGCATCTGCTCAGCCTGGGTCGCCGCGCCGTCGGGATGATCACAGGGCCGTTGGATTGGTGGGAGGCGCGCGAGCGATGCGCCGGCTGGCGCGAGTCGCT
>JAAUPU010000523.1 GCA_012032975.1 Caldilineaceae bacterium
ATGGCGTCGTTCACACCCAGCGTGATGCCTGTCCAGGCGCCATTGCCAGAGTTCGAAGCTGCCCTCAACTCGCCGTGTAGACCGGGCTGAGCACCGCGGCCGGCAGGTTGTCGGTCAACGTGATCGCATCCACGCTGCTCGGTCCGGCATTTGTCACCACGATGGTATAGGTGATGGCCTGACCCGGCACGTGCGGCTTGGGTTCAGAGTTCTTGTCCACACCCAGGTCCGCGACCCGTCGGTAGCCATTGCTATCTGTCACGCTGCCATTCAGGGGCACGTTGACGCTGGTCGGGTCGTGCCCACGGTCTGGCTAGCACCTGCCGGCAGGTCCGTATCGTCCACGTCGACACCGGTCGTGCCGGAGGCAACTGTCGTGGTGAAGAGACCATCGGCATCGGTCGTGACGGTGAACGCACTGCCCACCGACGGCGTGACGAGAACATCCACGCCGGGCAATCCTTCACCCGCATCGCGCACGCCGTTGTCGTTGACATCCTCATAGACCTCCACCACCAACTGGCCCGTGGATTGGGGATTCTCATCCTCGTCCTCGTTGTTGCCGGGGTTGGGGTCGAAGAGGCCGGTGGAGCTGACAATGGCCGTGTTGCTGATCGCGCCGGTCGAGTTCGCATCGACGGCGCCCTTGATGGTCAGCGTGATCGAGTTGGTCGTCGTCAGGTTGACGCCTGTCCACGCGCCAGTTGTCGAGGTATAGATGCCCTCGCTGGCGATGTACATCAGCGGCGACACCGACGCGGGCAGGACATCGGTCAGGGTGAGCGCGGTCAGCGTACCTGGCCCCGCGTTGGTCACCACGATGGTGTAGGTGATGGGCTGGCCCGGTGTGTGCGGCTTGGGTTCGGAACTCTTGTCCACCGCCAGGTCCGCGACCAGCACGAAGCCGAAGTCGATGTCCAGGTTGGTGGTCGAAGCGGGCAGGGCCACCGTGACATCATGGGTCACCACGTTGCCGTCGGAATCCTTGCTCGGGTCGCCGCCCTGACCCACCGGGCTGGCGCTCTGTCCATAGAGTGCGCCGCCGGGCAGGAATGCACTGGCGTCGATCTCGACCCGGTAGGTATCGGAGATCAGCTGGGTGAAGGTGTAGAGGCCCCCGGCATCGGTGGTCGTGCTGAGAATCTGCGTGTTGGTCCCATCATAGAGATTGACCAACACCGCGGGGATGCCCGGCTCGCCAACATCCTGGATGCCGTTGTTGTTCAAGTCGTTCCAGACGAAATCACCGATCACGCTGGCAGCCACGGCATCCAGGAAGTCATTCTCCAGGCTGCTCTGACCACCGAGCACATTGACGCTGATCTGGTTGTCGTTGACCACCGTGCTGCCGATCGTACCCGGCTCCGCACCCGTGCTGGCATAGCCGACCGGGTCCGTCTCGGTGATGGTGTAGCCACCGGGGATCAGGTTGGTAAAGGTGTAGAGGCCGCTGGCGCTGGTCGTGGTGGTCACACCGTTGCTCAGGGTGATCAACACGTTGGACAGGCCCGGTTCGCCGACATCCTGCACGCCATTGGCATTGAGGTCGTCGTAGACCGCGCCGCCAATGGTGGCGAGCAGCGCATCGACGGTGGTCGGTTCGTCATCCTCGTTGTTGCCCGGAACCAGGTCCGGCGTGGTCGAGGTGACGACCGCGGTGTTGGTGATGACACCCGACGTGTTGTTGTTGACCGTCACGACCACCGTGATCGTCTGCGTCTGGCTGATGGCCAGGTTGCCCAGGCTCCAGCCGAGCGGATTCGGTCCGCTGTTCTGGACTGGATCGGCAGACTGGAAGGTCACGCCGGCCGGCAGCGTATCGGTCACCAGCACATTCTGGGCCGTATCTGGACCTGCATTGGAGATCACCAATGTATAGGTCAGGGTCTGGCCGGCGGTGATTGGATCGGTGCTGTCGCTCTTGACGATGCGCACATCCGCGTTGAGCAGCCGGTCCTCGAAGTGCTGACCGGTCTTCACTTCGCCGACGCCCAGAGCCGTGACGATCTCGTCTGGCGGTGGGCCGTCTGCATCGGCCACGCTGACATAGCCAGGCAGATTGGTTTCGACGATCTGGTAGATGCCGGGCAGCAGGTCGGTGAAGACATAGCTGCCGGTCACGCCAGTGGTCTTGGTCATGATCAGCGTCAGGGGCGAGAAGGAATCCGGTGCATAATATAATGTCACCGTCACACCCTGCAGCGGCGTGTCGAAACCGTCACAGAGCGCCACGCTGCCCACGCCGCTGGCGCAGACCACGCCGCTGATCAGCCGAACTGTTGCTGATAGCCAAAGTCCTGGTCAGGCACGCTTGCGCCGCTGATGGAAACCACGGTCTTGTTGTCCGCCGGCGGCACGCCGTCCGGGTCGCCGGTCTGCGCATAGTTGGTGGCCGGCAACGTGGACGGATCCACGCTGATCAGCACCTCGCGATTGTCTGGAATGCCGGTCACGCTGTAGACGCCGCTGCTGTTGGTCTGCACCGTGACGCTGATGGGCGTCCCATTGGTGTTGGTATAGGAAACGGTCACCAGCACATCAGAGAAGACCGTGGTCTCGGTGATGGGGTTGCGGATGCCGTTGCCATCCAGGTCTTCCCAGATCAGGCCGCTGACGCCATAGGTCGGCGTGTTCAACTGATAGCCAAAGTCCATGCTGTCGTCGTAGCCGCCGCCACTGACCGTGGCCACGCCCTGGCCGTCGTTGTTGGCCTCTGGGTCGCCCGTCTGCACGAAGCCGGTGGGCACCGTGCTGGCATCCACGGTGACGGTGTAGACGCCGTCGGGCAGACCGATGAAGGTATAGTTGCCGTTGCTGTCGGTCACCAGGTTGTCCAGCAGCGTACCGGTGATGTTGTACAACGAGAGCGTCACACCGGGGATGCCGGTCTCGCCGCCATCCTGTACGCCGTTGCCGTTGGCGTCGTTCCAGACCGTGTCACCGACCTTGCCCGGATTGTCGCGGCCAAAGTCGAGGCCGGTCAATTCCTGGCCCGCGAGGGGGTTGACCAGCAGGCTGGGTTGGGGTGGTCTCGGCGGTCAGGTCCGCGGGAATCTGCGGATCGGCCGTGTCGTAGGTGATCGTATAGGTGCCCGGCGGCACGATGAACTCGTATGCGCCGGTGGCCGTGGTCGTGTAGACCAACGAGACCGGGTTGTTGTTGATGTCCGTGCCGGTCAGCACGACGGTGATGCTGGGCAGACCCGGCTCGCTGGGGCTTTTGACACCGTTGCTGTCCACATCGTGGAAGACAGAGCCTTTGACCTCAGCCGCTTCGATGAAGCCAAAGTCCGCGGCCAGATAAGCCTGACCCGCGGCCAGGTTGACCGGCGCTTCGGTGCCGGTCGTGGAGACCATCACACCCAGCGTGCCAGAGACCGCGCTGGAGGGCGGCGCAGGCACCTGTTGTTCTTCCGCCTTGGCGAGATAGGTGCCCGGAGGCAGATTGTCGAAGAGATAGAGTCCGTTGGGTCCGGTTGTGGCCACATCCAGGATCGGGTCGATCACATCGATGACGCCGTTGCCATCCACATCGTAGTAGAGCACGATGGTGGTGTTGGGCGCGCGCCTTCATCGGGCGGATCCCCTTCCTGGATGGTGTTGCCGTTGTTGTCGTACCAGGCATAATCGCCGATGGAGCCGCTCCAGTTGTAGCCGAAGTCGACTGTCAAGACCGAAGAGGTGTCGAGCGGCAGCGTGACGCTGACCGGATTGGTTGGATTGGTGGTTGTAACGACACCGGTTGCATCGTCGTAGGACGCAATCAGATCCATGGCTGCGCCGACGGTGGTGTTGAGGCCAAAAGGCGTCACGATGGTGCTGGCTTCGTTCACCTTCACCACATAGTTGCCTGCATACAGGCCACT
>JAAUPU010000020.1 GCA_012032975.1 Caldilineaceae bacterium
GGCTACATGGTGTTGGCCGCACTGACCGAATATCCCGAGTTGTTCGCCGCCGGCATCGATGTGGTTGGCATTGCCAACTGGGTCACCTTCCTGGAGAGAACCAGCGCCTGGCGTCGCGCTCACCGCGAACGGGAGTACGGAAGCTTGACTCATGATCGGGAGTTGCTAGAGCGATTGTCGCCGATCCACAAGGCCAATCGAATCACGGCGCCGCTTCTGGTCATCGCTGGCGACAACGACCCGCGCGTGCCGCTGCACGAGTCCGAGCAGATCGTCCACAAGGTCGCCGAGACCGGCGGCGTGGTCGAGTTCCTCCACTATGCGGACGAAGGGCACAAGATCAGCAAGTTGCACAACCGCATCGACAGCTTCTCCAAGATGGCCGGCTTCCTGGCAAAACACCTCGCGTAACGCAGATCGACGCACAGATCACTGCTAGAAAATGCCCAAAACGCGCCACGGATCGTGGCGCGTTTTGGGCATTTTCTGCCCGCGTCAGATGTGATTTTGGCACGAAATCAATATACGAAATTCGCTGGGGATCAGCCCGATCTTGTTTGCCGAAGCGCTGTCGCCATGTTACACTTGGCCGTGTCGTTCCTCGCATTTGCAGCGCACGATCTGTCCGACACCAACACTTCAAATCCACACAGATGACGGCGACGCCAGGCCATGCATGAGGTCACCTGCTATCATTGCGGGCACATCGTTCACATTACGCCCGATGCCGAACGATGCTCGGTTTGTGGCGAAGATCTCCGACATCTGATTCCTCCTGAGTACGCGTCCGACTACTTCTACGAGCGTGCTAACCGGCTTGCCATTGACAGCGACTCGGCCTCTGCCCTGGCCGAGGTCGAGCGTGGGTTGGAATATGTCAACACACCGGAGCTGCGTCTGCTGGGCGCAATCCTGGCCAAGCGGCTCCAGTTGTTCGACCGCATGCGCCATCATGTCGCCATGATTCCCGTGGACGATGCGTTGCGCACCGAGGCAGAGTGGCTGGTCCGTTCGCACCAGGATCGGCAGCGAGCGCAGCGGGAGTTGAAGAAAGACCTGCGCGCTGCCTCCGAAACCACGGTGAAGATCGCCGAGCCAGCGCCGGACGATGAAGAGCTTCTCGATCTGCCCGAATTTCTACGCGAAAAGACGCCGCCTCCACCGAAGCGCCGCAGCAACCGGTTGGCGATTGGCATGGCAGCAATTTCCTTGCTGGCCCTTGTGTTTGTAGGCTGGTTCTATCTGGGACGTGGCGGCAGCGTGATCGACGGCCTCTTCCAGGCTGGAAGCGCTTCAGCAACCCCTCTCCCCTCTCCCGAGTTACAGGTTGAACCGGCAACCACCGAGTCCGATCCAAATGCCGTAGATCCGGCCACGAATCCGGCCCTCGCTCCGGTTGAGGCGCCACCGATTGCGCCCACCGCAACGCCCCCCTCCGACCTGGTGCAAAGCCCAAGCGAATCGCCGGAGCTTGCCCAAGGCGACCCAGGATCGGGCGTGTTGCAAGAGGCCGACATCTTCGATTTGAAGAGCTATCTGGTCGCCGGCGGCTTCACAAGACTCATCGATCTGGAGGTGGAAGCGCGCATCGAGGGCGAACGTCTGACCATTCGAGGGTTCGTTCCAAGAGCGGACCTGCGCGGCGAGTTGGTCGAAGTGGCCAGGCAAATTCCTGGGGTGTCGGAGGTCAACGATCTTGGCCTGCTGCTCCGCACGCCACCTACCTATGTGGTCGAGGAGGGGGACACGCTGTGGAACATCGTCTTCAAACTCTACGGTGATGTCAACCGGCTCAACGAGTTCTATCGCGCCAATGCCGATATTCTGCCCTCTGCGGATGCCTCAACATTGGCATGGTGCTGAAGGTGCCGCCCAACGAATAGGGGATGAGCAGGCAAAAAAGGTGGCTGGACTCATGAGTCCAGCCACCTTTTTTGTTTCTGGTTTCCGCGGGATGGCTTGCGGAGCGATATGCGGCTGTCAAAAAAGCCAAACCGTGGGTTTACCCCAGCAAGCGTCTATGCGCCTCCCTGCTGGGGAAGCATGGGCATCACCACGTGGAGAAACTCGTCCTCGCCCAAACCCACGGGCCGGATCGCACCCGGTCGTGTCGGCTGCGTCGTCTCTAGCACCACCTGTGGCTGATCGATCTGACTGAGCACATCGATCAAGAAGCGGGCGTTAAATGCAATCTCCAGCTCTTCGCCATCGACCATTGCATCGATCTCGTTGACGCTGTCGCCGATTTCGGGTGAAGTGGCGGTCAAACGGAGTTGGCCCGAGTCCGAACCCGCGCCCGGTTCGACTGCAAAACGAATGATGTGGCTTTCCCGGGTAAAGAGAGACGCGACCCGCACGGCTTTAAGCAAGGCCGCAGTGTCTACGACCGTGCGGGTGGTGTGGGTCTTGGGGATGATCGCGCGGTAATCTGGGAAGCGTGCGTCGATCAGTTGGCTGACCAATTCCACGCGGTGAAAGACGCCGCGGCCTTCCGGTTTTCCCCACACTTCAAAGAGAATCTGGTTGCGCGCCTGGGCGACCACCACCCGCACAAGACGCTCGTCATGGGCGTCTGCGGTGACACGGGCCAGCTCATTCAGGCTGCGCGCGGGCACGACCACAGTCAATGGCTCTCCGATCGGCAGATCATCCAGCGGCACAGTGCGCAAGCTCAGGCGAAAGCCGTCGGTGGCCGCCATGGAAAGCCGTTCCGCGGAAAAGTTGACTTCAACGCCGGTCAGAGTGGGTCGGCTGTCGTCTGTGGACGCTGCAAAGATCACCTGGTCGATCATCTTGCGCAGACCACCGGTCTCCAATTCGAGCTGCATCCCCTCGAGCAGTTGGGCGCTCTCGGAAGCGTCGTCACCCGGCTCGGTCGAAAGCAAGATCGGAAATTCGTTGGCATCCAGCCCTTTCATGTTGGCGTCAAAGCGGTCGCAATGCAGGTGAAGCGTCTGCGTGCGCACGGTCAGTTCCATATCGATGCGTTCTGGGGGCAGGCTATTCACGAAATCGGTGAGCAACCTTGCTGGCACGGTGATCTCGCCCTCGTCCTCCACCTTGGCGCCGATCCAGCAACTGACGCCTAGTTCAAGATTCGTGGCCGCCAGGCGCAGTTGGTTGTTCTTTGCCTGGATCAAAATGTTGCCAAGCACGGGCAATGTGCTGCGCGATGAAACGGTGCGACCGACAATGGAGAGCCCTTTGGCCAAATTTTCTTGAAGACAGCTAACGCGCACTGGGTCCTCCCTGCGAGTTTGGAATGTGGATGAAACGGTGGTTTGTACAGCCCTGGTTTGGCTGCCCGAAGAGCGCGCAACTGGGGCGAATGTGAGACTGAGTATAGCACAGGGTTCGCCAAACGAAGGAACAAACAGCCTTTCTTGCTCTTGCCTGTTGCTGGCCGTATAATGGCAAACGTTGGCAGCCGATCTGATTCTGACCGAGGTATTTGCGTGGCGTCCTTCTCCAGATTGACCTCAATCGACCCTGTAGACAGCGTCCCTAAGAGTGGCGAAGGGTTACGTGCGACCTCAGCCAGCGAGGCCGGCTCCATTGGCCAAACAACGGCGGACACAACTTCGCTTCCTTCGGAGCCTCATGACGCCGCCGAGTCATTGCTTGTGGCCCAAGCGCGTCGGGAGCCGGCCGCGTTTGGCGAACTGTACGAGCGTTATGTCGAGCGGATCTACGCCTATATTTATCATCGCGTCGGCAATGCCCAGGACGCCGAAGACCTGACTGCTCGCACATTTTATCGGGCGCTGGACAAGCTGGATACCTATGAGGATCGCGGGCTACCCTTTTCCGCCTGGCTCTTTCGCATCGCCCACAACCTGGTCGCCAATTGGCATCGCGACCACAGCCGCCGACGCATTCTTTCACTGGACCGGCTCTGGTTTTATAGCCATGACAGCAAAACACCCGAGCAACATGTCGAGCACGAGGAAAGCCGTGAGGCCCTTTGGTCCGCAATCGACCGCCTACCAGAAGATCGCAGAAATTTACTCATCTTCAAGTTTGGCAGCCGCATGTCCAATGTTGAGATCGGTCAATTGATGGACAAGAGTGAAAGCGCTATCAAGTCGCTCTATTTCCGCACGTTGAGCGCATTGCGCAAGGATCTGGAATCAGCGGGTTGGGACTCGTCTGCCGAAGCCAACGAGAGCGCACCGCCGTCGAAGGATTCAGTCGACGTTGCGGATGAGGAGGAGGGCTAGATGAATTGGCGACGCGAGTGGCTGCAACCACCCTACTTCCGCGCAAAGAGCTGCGAACAGGTAGACATGGGAAATGGGCGGTCGTTGAATGCAGAGGATTTTCTGGAGGGGCACTTCTCTCGGATGGCCGTGAGCACAAACCCGGACCGCACTCGCCACGTTTCTGTCCAGGTCGAAGGTGATCTTCGTGCCGCCATTGCGGTGCTGGCGCCGGGCCTTGCCCCCCTTGCAGAGGTGGCCGAAGAGGTCGCGATGATCGTTCCCAACGTGCGACCGGGGCTAGAATTTCGGCGCAAATTGCATCGTGCTCTGGAACAGACCCACCGGCAACACGCGGCCCAGAAAGCCTTGGGGACCCGCTCAGTCGAATCGTCGAAATCGATGCCGGTCTCTAATCGCATCAGCGCGGGGCTTGGCGTGTTCCTGGTCGTCGCCGGCCTGCTCGCACTGCTGCTGCTGCGCCGCAGGCCACGCGCCCAACTCATCGGCAGCGCCTGACCCAGCTACAGCGCGGTCCGGTTGCGTAGCATGTCAGCATACTTGTCCACGGATGGCGCACCCTCTTCTAACACCTCCTCATCATACCCATCCAGCCCACCGCTGGAGGCGTGAAGCCTTGCCGGTCCCACACCTGGGACGTCGATCATGGATTGGGCGTCGCTCTGGGCCAGCTTGAGCACACCTTCCGCCAACTCTGCTCCCGCGGCCTCGCGCTGCTTGATCGCGCTCGCGCCCAGCCAGTTCTTGAAGCCCGTCACAATGCCAAACAGGTCATGCACGGGCTTGGCGCCAGCGCCTATCAAGAGTCCTGTGATCACGATATCCCAACCCGCTGGCACATTGGCCAGCAGATTCGGAGCAAAGGGCGCCAGACTATAGAGAAATTGCATCCCCAATGCATTGGCGATCAGAATGCCCATCACCACGCCGAGCAGCAGGCTGGTGCCACTCTTGAATTGCACATATTGGGCCGAACGGAGATGGGCAGGCTGCCAGCCGCGCGCATTGAGCAGGAACCAGTCGCTGTAGTTCCACAACAGTTCGATCAACCGCTCGACACCTGTCGATGCGGCCAACATTGCCAACAGCATCGGCCAAACCTGGCTCGCCTCTCCCGATGCGCTCTCTTGCCCAAGCTGCGCAGCCCATGCAGCATCCGGCGCTGAGAGCGCGCCGGCCGCCAAAGCGATCATACTCCAGACCATCGGCCTGGCTAGTCCCAAACGGCTTTTGCCTTGGCTCACTCGCAACGCCCTCCTCACAGACCGCGCACCGGCTGTTGACCGATGGCTGGCTTCTTTGTTCGCATCTTCGACCGATCCGTTCATCCGCTCTTTCAGGAGAGCGCCTTCCTCAACCTGACCGCGGCCTCGTCCAACATTTCGTCCGTCTTGCAGAAGCAGAAACGCGCCAGATTATCGGTCAGGTATTGATGGGCCGGGCTATAAAATGGGCTGGCTGGGATTGCGGTCACGCCAACCTCGCGATTGAACCAACGACAGACGCTCACATCGCGCAGCGAACCTGGCTCGATTGGAACATCCAATGGCCAGTCTGGAACAAGATAAAGTAGGAGCCATCGGGTCGGGTTGGCGTCAATCCTACTTCTTCCAGAACCGTCATGAGCTTGTCCCGTTTCGCCTGGTACATACCACTCAACCAAGAGAAGTAATTGCGTTCCTCCACCTGTTCCATGCCCACTGCCACGGCTTCTTGTAATGGCGCCGCCACTGCGAATGGAATCCACTGGTGGGCCATAAAGATCGCGTGTGCGATGGGCTGGGGTGCGATGGCCCAACCGATCTTCCATCCGGTGACCGAGAAGGTCTTGCCGGCGCTGCCTAGGGTCACCGTGCGCTCCCACATGCCGGGCAAGGTGGCCATCCGCACATGCTGGACCGGTTCCGGCTCATCCCGGTAGACCATCCATTCGTAGACCTCGTCGCTCAAGACGTAGACGTCGTGGGCCTGCACCAGCGCCGCGATCTGCTCAAGTTCACGGGCGCTGAAGATTTTCCCGACCGGATTCTGCGGCGTGTTGATGATGATCAGGCGCGTGGCTGGCGAAAACGCAGCCGCGAGTTCATCCATGTCCAGGCGCCAGTCGCCTGCATTGGCGCCAGCCTCGGCGCGCAACGGCACATAGACGGGCGTTCCCCCAGCCATGATCACCGATGCGGGATAGCTGTCATAGAATGGCTCGATCAGGATGACTTCGTCGCCGGGATTGATGAGCGCCTGGATGGTCGCAAAGATGCCCTCGGTTGCGCCGACGGTCACGACGACCTCATTCAACGCATCCAATTCGCGCTTGAAATGGGGACTGTAGACCTTGGCCAGTGCCCGCACCAAACGGGGATGACCGGGGCCGCGCGCATACTGGTTGATATCGCCGGCAATGGCTTGGGCCGCGGCCTCCTTGATAAAATCTGGAGCGGAAAAGTTCGGGAAACCTTGTCCAAGGTTGACCGCGTTGTGCTGCAATGCCAGCCCGGTAAACTCGGTAAAGACGGTGGTGCCAAAGCCTTGCACCCTGGCCGCCGAGACAAACGAAGCCGCCGCTTGCAAGTCAACTTGTGCGGACATAAAACGACCTTTCCGAGCTTCTTTCGGTGGAAAACGCGTTGTCTGGCAAGCCGGACATTCTCGCGCACATTATAGCCGATTCAGCTAGCGCAAGCCAGTGCAAGCGGAGTTGGTCGGCCATTCATCCCTCTTGTTTTGGGCGAAAGGTGGATGCAGCGCGTCGTTGCCGCGCAATTTCAAACAAGATGATCGAACCTGCGATTGCGGCATTCAACGACTCCACCCCATGCATCATGGGGATGGAAATAGATCGAGCAGATTGCCGCGCAACCATGCTGGGTCCATCAGCTTCCCCGCCGACCACGAGTGAGGCAGGTTCGCGCCAGTCTACCGAGTCGTATGAGGCAGTCGCATCTGCCAGGGCAACAAAGAGACGATCCTGGTGGCCCAGTTGGCTCTCCACATCGAGCCAGTTGGCGCAACTGCGCAATGGCACCCGAAAATGCGCGCCCATCGCCGCACGCACTACTTTGTCATTGAAGGGATCGACCGCGCCTGGGCCAAATATCACGAGACCCACACCCGCCGCAGCGGCTGAGCGCAACAGTGAGCCAGCATTGCCGGGATCCCGCACCTGGTCAAGCACCAGCGTTAGCGATGGCTCCGCGGGCACAGCCAGTTGGGGCAGCGGCACAACGGCGGCGATCCCTTGGGGCGAGACGGTCTCGGAGAGCGTGACAAAGACCTCTTCTGTGCAGGCCACGGTCTCAACATCTGCGCGTCCCAGTTCGAGCAACAGTTGGTTTGCCGATGGATTCCCCTGGATCATGTCGGGCGCAAAGAAGACAACATTTGGCCGCACCTGCGCTTGCCAGGCATCGCCAATCAGCCGCACGCCCTCCAGCAACAACTCGCCAGCAAGGTATCGCTGACGTCTGCGCTGAAGCTTACGCGCCTCTTTGATTCGGCTGTTCGAGGTGCTGGTGATCATGTTGGGAACAAGAACGGCAGGGGCCGCATGACCCCTGCCGTCGTCTGTCTGCCGGATGAAACTTCCCCGTCGGCGCTAATTTTGCCGTAACGCTCGCGAGTGATCCACCTGCTAATTCAGCTTTTCCTTGGCCAAATCAGTCAGTTTGGTGAAGGTCACTGCGTCGTGTACTGCGATGTCGGCCAACACTTTGCGGTCAACCTGTACATCGGCCAACTTCAAGCCATGGACAAATCGGCTGTAGCTAAGGCCATTGATGCGTGCAGCGGCATTGATTCGCGCGATCCAGAGACGGCGAAAATCCCGCTTGCGATTGCGTCGGTCGCGAAATGCATAAAAGAGCGACTTGAGCATCGCTTCATTGGCGCGTCGGAACAGCTTGGAGCGTGACCCATACTGCCCTTTGGTAAATTTCAGTACTTTCTTATGCCGCTTGTGGGCATAGACCTTTGGTCGTGACGTGGCATTTCCTGGTCTCCTTCCGTGATGGCGGCCCCAGCCGATAGCTGGAGCGCTTATTGAGCCGGTCACGTGCTGGTGATGAAATCGATACGAACAGCCTGCTATTTGGCTGCCTTCCCGGCGACAGACTTAACCAATTTGATCGTGCTCTTGTCCGAGCTCGAAACAGAATGGCGGAAATCGCTGAGCATATTCGGACGCTTCTTGCGACGCAGATGGCTTCGTCCAGCCTTCATACGCATGACTTTTCCATTCTTGGTCAGGCGAAACCGTTTGGCCGTTCCTTTGTGCGTCTTCATTTTGGGCATGATGGGCCTCCTTCCTACGAAATGTTACCAATGGCTGTATGTCTCCGGCAGACATACAAAACGGGCAAAAAGGCCCGCTTATTGTACAACTATGGGGTTTTATCCCTCAAATTAGAGCTAGGCTGGCGTCAACAACATAATCATGCTGCGCCCGTCCAACGCGGGCATACTCTCGACCGTCGCGATCTCTTTCACATCGTTGGCAACGCGCTGCATCAACACGCGCGCCACTTCTGGATGGTAGATCTCGCGCCCTCGGAAGCGAATTCGGACGCGCACCTTTGCGCCCTCTTTTGTAAACTTGCGGATCTTGCTGAGGACGACCTGGATGTCATGCTCGTCTGTTTTGGGCCGCAGGCGAACTTCTTTGATCTCAATCTGCTTCTGCGCCTTGCGAGACTCGCGCTCGCGCTTCTGCTTCTCGTACTGGTATTTGCCGTAGTCCATCAATCGACAGACGGGGGGCGCCGCATTGGGCGCTACCTCGACCAGGTCGAGATCCTCCTGGATTGCCAGAGACAGGGCATCGTTGATAGGCAGAATGCCCAATTGCGAGCCATCCGCCCCTACAACGCGCACTTCACGCACACGAATTTCGTCGTTGATACGTGTTGTGTCTTTCTTCTCAGTTCGAAACGGTGCTCTTCTTGCGATATCGAATCTCCTTATTTTGGTAATGCAGAACAGATGACAGTGCAGCAAAACAGAACTTTAGTGCCTCTGCGTTAGGTTGGTCAACGCAGATCGGCTTCAAAGCCAAATGCAATTTTCCTCGGGAAAACGGCGCTACCTCTGGAAAAGAGTATAACACCGACCCTCTGGCGCGGTCAAGTTTGTGTAAAAAATGTGGACGCATCCAGCCTTGGCCGCTGTGGGGCTGCTACGATTGCCACTGGCGCGGCAACACCGGGTCGCCAAGACCATAGCGCGCCCACAGCCATTTTGCCTGCGCCACACCGTCCAGATAGCTGGAATAGGCAGTTTGCGTCGTTTCAACCGGCACACTGAATGCGTCAAGCAGGGGCGCCAGTGCTGCGGGGGCAAACGGATCGCCAGAACCGCCGACCATCATTGCTGTGGCGGCGCGCACCCGCGGCGCGAAGTAGGTTGGCTCAAAATAGGCAAGGGTATTCTGGACATCTGATTCCCGTTCAGGATAGGTGCGCAGATAGTCATTCAGCTCTTCATGGGGATAAGCGGTCGTACGCTGCGCGAATTGGTGGGCCGCATAGAAAAGGCCGGGTGTGAAATAGAGTGCATTGACTTGTGGTCGCAGCGCAGCGGTGAAGAGCGCCAGCTCGTTGCCCACCACGGCGATTTTTTGTGCATCCACCTCCGGGCGCGCCAGCAGAAAGTCGATTACCCGGCAGCAATCGGCCACGATGCCGCGGTAGATGTAGCCAGCGTTGTCGCCGAGACCGCTGGTCAGCAACCCAGGATAGGCCGCGGCAAATGGCTGGTCGGACAAACGCTGTCCTCGATGGCGCAAGGCGACGGCCACGAATTGCTGCCGCTCCTCGAACGAGGGAATGTGGACCACACTACCGTAGCCTGGTGTGTGATAGAGCACGGGGAAGGGGCCTTCGCCGTGAGGCACGCTAAAGTGGGCGAAAATGCGATAAGGGCCAATGCTCGTTAAACGCACCTCGTAGAGCGTAGCAAAGTCGGTCGAACGCAAGGGGGAGAGTGTCAACTCTGGGGCGACCGGCAAAGCAGCCAGCTCGTCCATCGTATTGGACCAATAGGCGTCAAAATCGCTTGGCGGCGTCGGAATGTCGATTGTCATCAGGATGCTCGCTCCCGGTTATGAGTGGATTCGCGGTCAAGAACGCCGGGGCAGTTGCTACGCAGCCGGCTGTGGATTTAGATGCTTGCGGAAGAATTCTGCCACGATGGGGGCGTGGCCTCGACCGTTGCCGTCGTGGCCATGGCCATCATAGGTGTAGAGCCGCTTGTCTTGGGAGCCAATCGCCTCATAGACAGCATAGCCTGTCTCTGGCGGGCAGACATTGTCATTCAATCCAATATTGACGATGATGGGACAGCGGATGCGATCCGCAAAGTTGATACAGTCGAAGTAGGCAAGCGTTTCGGCCACCGCGTCTCGACTCGCTGGGTGGAGGCGCAGATACTCGTTGATCTCTTCGTAAGGGTAGGAATGGGTCAGTTGGATGGCGTCGACCATGCCAGCAAGATAGGGCGCCTGCGCAGAAGCCGCGGCGATTTCATAGCGCATGGCAGCAGCCAATAGCGTAAGCGCGCCGCCCTGGCTGCCGCCCTGGACACCGATCCGTGTCGGGTCTACCTCTGGCCGGGTCAAGAGAAAATCGATCACTCGCCAGGCGTCGACATAAAAGCCACGATAGCCATAGGTGTTGCGGTCCGTGATGTTGTCGGTCAACAGCCCTGGATAGCCTGGGTTGTATTGTCCATTGCTACGCAACTTGCCGCGCGGCGCCGCGCCAAAGGTGGCATACCCTTGGAGTGCGGCCGCCTTTGGAAAGGTCGGCTCGCTGATGTAGCCCGGATAGTAGACCATGGCGGGCAAGGGGGCGCTTCGCTGGCGGGGCAAACAGTACCAGCCGGCGATCCGCACATGGTCAATGCTGTCGTAATGCACCTCGAATACCTCGACATCGGACGTCGAACGGAGGGGCACAGGCGTCACACTGGCGTTCAGAGGGGCGGAGGCTGTCGCGGCCAAGACCTCTTCCCAAAAAGCGTCAAAGTCCGGCGGTTTGGTCACCGATGTGCCGAACGCGGCGGGATTTCCAGATGGCATGGGATTCCTCGTCGTAGGTGAGATGAGTGGCGGTCAACAAAAGGGGCGGGCTGTTGGCCCGCCCCTTTTGCAACCATGTCAATGTGAATAGCTCTCGCGGCTCTGTTCGGAACGTATGCTAGGAAGGTCGATCCAGATCCAGGATGGCCTGCGCCACGCGGTCGACTTCGCCAGCATGTTCGGCAAAGGTCTTCTCACCCTCCCAGATCAGGTTGATCTCTGCCTGGAATGCGTTGTTCATCTCGGTGAAGCGCGTGTTCCAAGGCATCGGATACGCCTCGACCCCATCGGTGATCAACTGGTCCGTGATGCCGTACATCTTGTTGACCGCGTTCACTTCCGGGTCGGTCCAGACTGACTTGCGACCATTTGTCTGCCGCTTGGCTTCGAGGACCTGATAGACGCCGGCGTCGAAAGAAGCGAAGAG
>JAAUPU010000524.1 GCA_012032975.1 Caldilineaceae bacterium
ACCAGGTGTCGCACCCAGATCGAGCAGGCCGAACGGGGACTACGACTTACAGCGTCGCTGTCCGAGCTTCGCTATGGCACGATTCGCCAGCTTGAAGAGGAGCTTCAGTCGGCCGAGCAGCGAGTCATCCAGTTGCAGGCGAGTGGCGCACTCCTGAAGGAAGAGGTAGACAGCGAGGAGATCGCATCGGTGGTCAGCAAATGGACGGGCGTACCCCTCGACAAGCTGATGGAGGGCGAGCGCGCCAAGCTGCTGCGTATGGAAGAGGAACTGCACCGCCGCGTCGTGGGACAGGACGAGGCCGTTGCTGCGGTGGCGTCGGCCATCCGTCGCAGCCGGGCCGGGTTGCAGGATCCCAACCGACCCATCGGCAGCTTCATCTTTCTGGGTCCGACCGGGGTTGGCAAGACCGAACTGGCCCGCACGCTGGCCGAATATCTCTTCGACGATGAGCAGAACATGGTGCGCATCGACATGAGCGAATATCAGGAGCGTCACACCGTGGCCCGGTTGATCGGCGCGCCGCCCGGCTATATCGGCTACGACGAAGGCGGCCAGTTGACAGAGGCAGTGCGCCGCCGCCCCTATTCGGTGGTCCTCTTCGACGAGATCGAAAAGGCCCACGCCGAGGTCTTCAACGTGTTGCTGCAAGTCCTGGACGATGGCCGCCTGACCGACAGCCAGGGCCGCACGGTTGATTTTCGCAACACGGTGATCATCATGACCAGCAACCTGGGCAGTCACTACATTCTGGATGTGGCCGAGCTGGACGATGAGGTCGAGCGTCGGGTGCGTGAGCAGTTGCGCACCCACTTCCGGCCCGAATTTCTCAACCGGGTTGACGAGATCGTCATTTTCCATTCGTTGCGCAAATCGCAGATGAAGGCGATCATCGAGATTCAGCTTGGCCATCTGCGCAGCTTGCTCAAGGCGCGCAACGTCGGGCTGGCGCTGACCGACAAGGCCAAGGAGTTGCTCGTCGAGGAGGGCTATGATCCAGCCTATGGCGCGCGCCGCTGAAGCGGCTCCTGCAACATCGCGTCGCGGACCCGCTGGCTCTCGAGATCATCGAGGGGCGCATCCATGACGGTGAACACATCCTGGTGGATGCGCTGGATGGCGACCTGATCTTTACTGCCATTGAGGCGCTTGAAACGTAACCGTAACGTGTTTGTGCTTGGGTATGCCGGAGGTGGTGAGAACCTCCGGCATTTTCTGTTTTGGGCGCTCTTGCCATCTCTCCATATCCGGTGGGTCTCATCCGATTCAAGGGTGTGGGATGTTTCGCGCGTACGTCCACGTCACCACGGAATCCAATGTGTGGTAAACTAATCGTAAGGAGGGCGAACCTGAGCTATACGGTTCCTACTTCGGACCATATCCCTCTTGGTTTTCTTGTTGCTCGTGGAACCCCTGACTTCGATGCATGAGAATTCTCACCTGTTGCCAGCGTTTCCATCTGCCCTGATATCCTCCCCATCAATGCGCCAGTCGCAGGCTTTGCGGTCGGTGCGCTGTAGCCTTGTGGCCCATTTCCAGTGTAGGAACTGACCTGTGTCGATCACGCGCCGAATCTGGCAATCTATCCCGGAACACGAAGGCGATGCCATCCTGACCGAGCGCATGCGCGTGCTCTACTTCACGTTGCTGATCGGTATTCCCGTTAGTTTGGGTGCGGGGATCATCTTGTTCATTGTTGAGGGCCTGGCGCGTGGTCTCTTCTCCATCGTACTTGGCTTCCTTTCCTGATCCCGGTTTTTCTCTTGCAGAGAGACCGTTTTCGGTCAGCGGGTCTCCTCACGGTCGTCATGCTCTGGCTGTCGATCACCTTTGTGATCGTGACAACGGGTGGTCTTTACAGCCCGCTGCTCGACGCCTATCTGTGGATTATCCTCCTCTGCGCGCTGCTGTTTGGCGTTCGCGGTGGGCTGATATGCGCCCTGACCAGCTTTCTGGTGACCCTGGTCCTGCTTTTCTTTCTGCCCCGCGGCATCGAGGGGACACTATTCTATATCGACCATACGCCCTGGTATGTCTGGTTTGTCAATCTGATCAACTGGACGCTGAACATCACGCTGGTCTACATGGCGGCGCGCGGGGTCTACCGCGCGTTGGATCGCGCCGGACGAAATGAACGCGAATTGGCCGCCAGCAATGCTGCGCTCCGTACGATTCAAGAATCGTTGGCTGAGGAGATCGAGACACGCACAAGCGAACTCATCGTCGCCAAAGAGGAAGCCGAAGCGGCCAACGCAGCCAAGAGCCAATTCCTGGCCAACATGAGCCACGAAATCCGCACACCGCTCAACGCGATTATCGGCATGAGCAGCCTGCTGCTGGACACGCGGCTGAACGACGAGCAGCGGGAATTTGCCGACACGATTCGGCGCAGCGGCGATGGCCTTTTGTTGATCATCAGCGACGTGCTGGACTTTTCCAAGATCGAAGCCGGCGGCATCGAATTGGAGGAGCAGGACTTTAATCTGGCTGACTGTGTGAAAGATGCTATGGATCTGCTTGCGCCAGATGCCCACAGCAAACAGTTGGAACTGGTCTATCTGATCGACAGTGCGGTGCCAGCGCAACTCAATGGCGATGTCACCCGTGTCCGTCAGATCTTGGTGAATCTGGTCGGAAACGCCGTCAAATTCACCGAGCGGGGCGAAATCACGGTGGAGGTAAAGTGCTCCCCCTTGCTGCCCAATGACGACGAAAATGTGCAGCGGATTCATTTCGAGGTCAGGGATACAGGCATTGGCATCCCGTCCGACCGGGTCGAGCGACTCTTTCAGTCGTTTAGCCAGGTCGATGCTTCCACCACGCGCAAATTTGGCGGCACCGGGCTGGGATTGGCGATCAGCAAACATCTCGCTGAGTTGATGGGCGGTTCGATGTGGGTGGAGAGCGAGCCTTCGATAGGTTCGGTCTTTCATTTCGAGATAGCGGCGCGCAGGGCCATGCAGAAGCCTGCTGAGATCGACACCGAAACGGAAGCCGCCGAAACGCTGCATGGAAAACATGTGCTGATCGTGGATGACAACGCGGCCAATCGGCGAATTCTCACCCAATACCTGACCGCGTGGGGCGCCGAGAACCATGCCGTTGACTCAGGGCATGATGCGTTGGTTTGGCTAGATGCGCACACGACCGCGGCGATCATCGTAGATTGGCAGATGCCAGAGATGGACGGCGCCATGCTTTCGGAGGAGATACGGCGTCGGTCGGAATATCGAACGACGCCCATCGTGATGTTGACGGCAGCCGCG
Source organism: Caldilineaceae bacterium (assembly GCA_012032975.1). The sequence continues at coordinate 3,267 of JAAUPU010000524.1, forward strand.
GGCGACCTGCGCGCCGGCAGCGTCTCTGCGATGCTCACCAAGCCCGTGAATCCCTCGCGACTCTTCAACTTGCTGAGCGATCTCTTCCAGAATCGGCAGCCGACCCAGCCCTTGAAAGAGCGGAGCGGATCGGCCTCGTCCATGACATGGGCAGTGCGCTGCCTCTGCGCATCCTCCTGGCCGAGGACAACATCGTCAACCAAAAGGTCGCCCTCCGCATCCTTGAACGGCTGGGATACAGCGCGGATGTCGCAGCCAATGGCATCGATGTGCTGGAGGCGTTGCACCGTCGCGCCTATGATGTTGTGTTGATGGATGTGCAGATGCCGGAGATGGATGGCGTTGAGGCGACCAAGCGCCTGCGCCAGGATGCCCACCTTGAGCAGCAGCCCTATATCATCGCGATGACTGCCAACGTGCTACAAGGCGATCGCGAGCATTATCTGGCCGTTGGCATGAATGACTATATCGGCAAGCCTGTGAAGGTAGAAGACCTGATCTCAGCTCTGGAACGGGCGAACCGGTGGGGGTTCAGAGCACGGGGGAAGGGCGTGGATAAATGCTGACGGAATGCTAATATTTT
>JAAUPU010000525.1 GCA_012032975.1 Caldilineaceae bacterium
CGATGTCGCGGGCGTTGGCAACGTTGGGCGACGTCTTTGTCAACGATGCCTTTTGGTAGCGCACACCGACGCCCACGCCAGCACCACGGGTGTGGCGGCCTATTTGCCCGCCGTGGCCGGTTTTCTCATGGAAAAAGAGCTGAACTATCTGGGCAAGACGCTGGACGACCCGCGGCGACCTTTCGTCGCCATCCTGGGCGGCGCCAAGATCAGCGACAAGATCGGCGTGATCCAGGCGCTGTTGACCAAGGTCGATGCGATCCTGATCGGCGGTGGCATGGCCAACACCTTTCTTGCTGCGCAGGGGCATGACATGGGCAAGAGCCTGGTCGAGCAAGAGGCGCTGGCGACCGCGGCCCAACTGATGGCCGAAGACGCAGAAACGATCCAACTGCCTGTGGACCTGCGTATCGCGGACAGCTTCGCAGCCGATGCGAGCGACCGCGTGGTCAGCGTCGAAGAGGTGCCCGGAGAATGGATGGCGCTGGACATCGGTCCTGCCACGATCGCGCACTACGCCAACCGCTTGGCCGGCGCAAAGACCGTGGTCTGGAATGGGCCGATGGGGGTCTTCGAGTTCCCGACCTTCGCCCAGGGCACCGTCGCAATTGCGCAGATTTTGGGCAGCCTGCCCGACGCGACCACGATCATCGGTGGCGGTGACAGCGCGGCGGCCATTCGCCAGGCTGGGTTGGACGAGCAGATCTCCCATGTGAGCACCGGCGGCGGCGCCAGCCTGGAGTTCCTTGAAGGCAAGGAGTTGCCGGGCGTCGCGGCATTGAACGATCGCTGACTTTTTTGTTCGGCGGCCAGCAAAACCCGAGTGCTGGCCGTCGGCGGTTCACCATCTGAAACCATTATGAGCTTTCTAAAACGAATCACCGATCTCTTCCGCGGCGGACCCACGACATCGAGCAATCGTTATCTAGACCTCTACGTCCTCAACCGTCGCTGCAACGAACCGCTCACCGGCCAGGTCGATCTGCTCAACGAATTGAGCGTGGCCGAAGAAGAGGAGGACGCCAGCTACTACGCGCGCAAGGTCTTGCACACATCCGGGGCGAAGCGCTGCTTCAGCCAGTGCGAAGTTATGGTCTGGTTCGACAACAGCAAGCGAGTGTTGCGCACCGAGGTGGAAGGCGGACGCCTGTTGGACGAGGCGGAGTACGCGACCGAACTGGCGCGATTTAATGCGCCGCCTGACGAAGATGTTGACGCGCCAGAGACTGGCAGCGACAGCAGCGAAGGATCTGCTACGCATGCGTCGGACGAAGAGAACACCGAAACCAATCAAACTTGACCGATCTGCGGTCTTCAATTCTGCGATAGAAGGAATCCTGATATGCGAAAACCGATGATGGCCGGCAATTGGAAGATGAACATGACCATCGGCGAAGCGACCGCGTTGGCGCAGGGCATCCTGGCCAATGTCGGCCAGATCAGCGGTGTGGACCGCGTCCTCTGCCCCACCTTTGTCTGTCTGCCTGCGGTACATCAGCTTCTCGATGGCTCCTCGATTGGGCTGGGTGCGCAGAATTTGCACTGGGCTGAAAGTGGCGCCTATACGGGCGAGATCAGCGCGGCGATGTTGCAGGGTCTGGTCAGCTACGTCTTGATCGGCCACAGCGAGCGCCGCCAATATTTTGCAGAGAGCGACGAAAGCGTCAACAAGAAGATCGGCGCCGCACTTGCCCACGGCCTGACGCCCATTGTCTGCGTTGGCGAGTCGTTGGAACAGAATGAATCAGGCGAAACCCAATCCTTCGTCGGCGGTCAGGTGCGCGCAGCACTGGCCGGATACAGCGCCGTCCAAACGCAGCAGATGATCATCGCATACGAGCCGATCTGGGCGATTGGCACCGGCAAGGCGGCTACTGCCGAGCAAGCCGGCGAGATCTGCGGTGGCGTGGTCCGTGCGACTGTGGCAGATCTGTACGGAGATGAAGTGGCCGGTCAGGTGCGCGTTCTCTACGGCGGCAGCACAAAAGACAGCAACATCCGCGAGATTATGCAACAGGTGGACATCGACGGCGCGCTGATCGGCGGCGCCGCGTTGCAGGTGGACAACTACAGCAACATGGTCCGCTTCACCGACGAACTCTACAACGGTTGAGCTTTTGGGTGTGACGCACGCCTGGAGCAAGCAATCGTTGTCCAGCATTGCAGCAAACTCTGGACGATTGGTGAGCCTTTTTTCCAAGGTTGAATTGTCGAGAACAATTCTGGTATAATGCTCGCTGTTCAGCGCATCATTCTTTCTTCCACAATCATCCCACCACGCTCGAAAGGAGATCCAATGCATCGGTATCATCGTCAATCGTTGCGCATTCTTGTCTTGGTCACTTCCGTCTTTGTGATGGTTCTCTCCACGGCTGTCGTTGCCCTGGCCGGAGACCCGCCACCCAAACCCGTTCTGACCATGAAGCCCGTGTTGCCCCCGCGCCGCTCACCGCCGCCGATCCCCCATTCCATGGTCCTCAACCCGGACTACATTTACAATCAGTTGCAAGATGGCGCGCTGCGACCGCAGTCGTCGGATGCCAACACCTGGGCAACCAAGCAGAAGGTCGATGGCAAACCTGGTGTGCTGAAGACCGTGACCGAAACCGGCGCAGGTCTGACGCTCTACGCGACCGGCGGTGTCTGCAACGACTTCAATGTGGCCGCAGACTGGCACGGCGAACCGTGGACCAGCTACTATGCCGGCTGGGGTTCGTTTGCCGCGGACGACGGGTATTATCAGGCAAAGAACGTAACCTTCGATCTGGAACGTTCGGTCGGTCCTGGCAAGAACTACGGCAAGAACCAGGCTTCTATGAAGATCGCCAGCAACCAGCCATACGATGCCGGCGTCATGAGTCCGGCCATCAAGGTCAAGCCAGGTCAGTGGGTTAAGGTGCGGGTCAAGTACCTGGTCTACAACCACGACAGCGACGGCATGAACTATGACTACGCCTCGATGGGCATCATCCCCAGACTCGGCCAAAGAGCGATCTACACCTTCGGCTATCATCGTGGTGAGTGGGCCGTACTCGAACAGGAAGTCCGCGCCCATGGCGACGAAGTTGTCGTCATGTTGCAGGGCCACAGCCCCGCAGCCTTGAACTCCAACATTTACTTCGATGACGTCCAAATCTGGATCGAGGGCGAGCCAGTCAAGGACTGCAAAGGCTAGAGCATTACCCAACGTCAAACATGAGATAGAGACGGGCGTCCTTTGTGGGCGCCCGTCTTTTCATGTCCTTTGGGCGTGTGCGAACGTGTCACTACGAGAACTGTTAGTCCAGAGGAATGCCGTGGGTGAACAGCAGTGAAAATCGCGCCGCTGATTGCCAGCAGGATATCCCATTGTCAATCGATCCACCCGGTCCGAATCCGCTGAATAGGAGCTATCCCTACCTCGCCTTGGGCGTCGTTGCTTTGGGTGTCGGTCTGCGGCTCATTGGCCTTGACAAGGGTCTCTGGCTGGATGAATACAATGCCATCGACATCGCGGCAAGTGAGCATTTCATCCAGGCGCTTCATGTACACGACTATCCGCCGACCTACTTTTATCTGTTGAAGCTGTGGAGTTTTCTCGGAGGAAGCGAGCCATCCCTTCGTCTGTTATCCGTCTTCTTCGGCGTGATGACCATGCTTGTTGTCATGGTCTGGCTAAAGCCGGTTTCGCGACCGGCCAGTCTTCTCTCTGGCCTGCTCATCGCAACATCCCCCATTCTGCTGCGCTACTCTCAAGAGATTCAAGCTTATCCGCTTCTGATCTTTGCGACGACATTTGCGTTCTACTGCGCATTCAAAATCTGTTCTGGCAGCGATCAGGTGTTCTGGCCCAGCGCTCTGGCGATTG
>JAAUPU010000526.1 GCA_012032975.1 Caldilineaceae bacterium
CAAGCTCGTGACCGTCTTCGACATACCGTTCCGGTGTGAGCGTGGCTTGGTCCACCGCGTCGAACGATTTGCCTGCGCCCGGCTGCTCCCAGGTTGACGACCACAAAGTGATCTTCCAGCGCCGCCAATTCGTGGCGAGCAGTGGTAAGTTGGCTGCCGCCCGGACGCCGGCCAGGAAGAGCAGCACGGGATTGTTGACGTCGCGCCCGCGTATGGAAACCCACTGCTCGCTGCCGTTCAGCGGTACTTTTTCCAGCGTGGCGACGCTGCCCGGTACGACGTTTCCCTGGGCATCGGTGATCGGCGGGGTGGTGGCGTACACTTGTGACAGCCAGACAGCCACAATTGCAACCGCCAACATGCCGAGCATGATGCCCACGACAAGCCGCGGCGTGCGTTCAAAACCAGAAGAGGGCTGCCAACAACCCTATGTCCACAACCGCCAGCCCAAGCGAAAGATAGAATGGCACGCCGGTGGCCACAAAGAGCAGCAAGACCGGCAGGGCGGTCACGAACAACAGGAGAGCCAGCAGTGCCCACAGAAAGCCACGAAGCAAGCGGCGACCGATCTGGGTAGAGCCGTGTGCCGTTTGTCGCTCTGGCACAGATCGCGAGAGCGTTGTCATGATAAAACTCCCTTCCATTGAGTCAGCATTCCGGAATTAGGCCGCGACATCTCCGGTTCAGCGGCCCGAGCTGGCCTATTCCCCGAATACTTCAATTCACGTTTGAACACACCCCTTCGCGTCAACAGCCCGATTACGAAAAACTCTCCAGGCACGCCTTGGCGCCTGGAGAGTTCGTCTACCGATATGGTGGAGTGGTTGCCGACCAGGACAACCGGCCAGGCGGGCTAACTTTTGCCGTTTACAATGGCGGCCTGCGCCGCGGCCAGACGGGCAATGGGCACGCGGAAGGGGCTGCAACTGACGTAATCCAATCCTGCCAGATGACAGAATTCGATGCTGCTCGGGTCGCCGCCATGTTCGCCGCAGATGCCGACATGCAGGTCGGGGCGTGTGCTGCGGCCCAGGTTGACGGCCATCTCGACCAGTTTGCCTACGCCCGGGCGGTCCAACTGCTGGAATGGATTTTGGGGCAGGATGCCCTCTTCGACGAACTGGATCAGGAACTTGGCCTCGGCGTCGTCGCGGCTGATGCCAAAGGTGGTCTGGGTCAGGTCGTTAGTGCCAAAGCTAAAGAACTCAGCTTCATCGGCCAGTTCGTCCGCAGTCAGGGCCGCGCGCGGCACTTCGATCATCGTGCCATATTTGTACTCGACATCGGCGCCCATCTCGCTGAAGACCTCGGACGCCACAGCTTCGACGATCTCTTTCATGCGTTTGAGTTCGTTGACATGGCTGGCCAGCGGCACCATAATCTCGGGCTTAACTCTGATCCCCTGTCGCTTGACATGGACCGCAGCCTCCAGAATCGCCCGCACCTGCATTTCGGTGATCTCGGGCATGACCACGCCCAGCCGGTCACCGCGCAAGCCCAACATGGGGTTGGATTCGCGCAACGATTCGACCCGGCTCAGAACATCCTCCTTTTCGCGCACCCGGGCCAGCGCTTCGTCGATCTCGCTCAGGGTATGGAAGTGCTGAAGCTGCACTTTCAGGTCGGTCAATTCCTGGACCAGGTCGTCGTGCGAAGGCAGGAACTCGTGCAGCGGCGGGTCTAGCAGACGGATGATCACAGGTTGGCCATCCATGGCCCGGAAGAGACCCTCGAAATCGGAGCGCTGCACAGGCAGCAGTTTCTCCAGTGCGGCCAGGCGACGCGCCTTGCTGCGCGCCATGATCATCTCTTGCACCACCGGCAGCCGCTCTTCCTCGAAGAACATGTGCTCGGTGCGACAGAGGCCAATGCCCTGCGCGCCATATCGCCGCGCCCGCTGAGCATCCGCCGGATAGTCGGCGTTGGCCCACACACCCAGGCGACGCGTCTCATCCGCCCAACTGAGCAGCGTGTTGAGCTCTACTTCGCGCTCGAAGTCGGGGTCATGGGTTTCGAGTTGGCCGAGGAAGACTTCACCCGTACCGCCGTCGATGCTCAACCAGTCGCCTTCGTGAACCTCCAGCGCGCTGCTTTCGGTCTGCACGACAAAGAGGCGTTGCTCGACGCTGATCTGCAGCACATCGGCGCCGCAGACGGCCGGCGTGCCAAATTGACGGGCCACGACAGCCGCATGGCTGGTTGCACCGCCGCGACTGGTCAGAATGCCCTTCGAAGCGATCATGCCGTGGACGTCGTCGGGTTTGGTCTCCGGGCGCACCATGATCACGTCGCGACCCTCGTGCGCCCATTTTTCGGCGGTGTCGGCATCAAAGGCGGCCATCCCGACGGCCGCGCCGGGGCTGGCGTTGACCGCCTTTTCCACCAACATGCGCCCTTCGTCGCGGGCCGCGGCTTTGGTCGCCGGGCTGAACTGAGGATGCAACAACATATCCACCTGGGCAGGCTGAACGCGCATGATCGCTTTGGACTTGTCGATCAACCCTTCCTTAGCCATGTCCACGGCAATCTTGATCGCCGCGCGCGCGGTGCGCTTGCCATCGCGGGTCTGCAACATCCACAATTTGCGCTGCTCGATGGTGAACTCCACATCCTGCATCTCGCGGAAATGATCTTCCAACTTGTCACAGATCTGCACAAACTCGGCGTAGATCTCGGGCATGTCCTGTTGCAGATGGCTGATGGGTAGCGTGTTGCGGATGCCGGCCACCACATCTTCGCCCTGGGCGTTGATGAGGTAGTCGCCGTAGAGTTGTTTGTCACCATCCACCGGATTGCGGGTAAAGGCGACGCCGGTCCCGCTGAATTCGCCCAGATTGCCGAAGACTACCGTCTGAATGTTGACCGCGGTGCCCAGGTCGTGGCGTATGCCGGTGGCGTTGCGATAGTCCACCGCGCGCTTGCCAAACCAACTGTTGAAGACCGCGCTGGTGGCCAGCTCTAGTTGTCGGTAGGGGTCTTGGGGAAAGTCGGTGCCGGTGTAGGCTTTTACCAATGCCTTGAAGCGCTCGGTGATGCGCATCCACTCTTCGGCGGTTAACTCGGTGTCATCCTTGATGCCGCGCTCGGTCTTGGCCTCGGCGATGATCTCTTCGAATGGCTCGTCGGGCACATTGAGTACCACCGACCCAAACATCTGCACCAGGCGGCGATAGGAGTCGTAGACAAAGCGGGAATCGCCCGTCAACGCGATCATGCCCTTGGCCGTCTCATCGTTGAGGCCGATGTTGAGGACTGTGTCCATCATGCCGGGCATGGAGAACTTGGCGCCCGAACGACACGAAACCAGCAGAGGATTGTCTGGGTCGCCAAACTTTTTCTGCGTCTGCTCTTCCAACTCATGCATCGCGGCGACCTCTTGGTCCCATTGGCCGGGTGGGAAGTTCCGGTCATGGCCGAGGTAAGCGTTGCATGCTTCCGTCGTCACTGTAAAGCCGGGGGGCACTGGGAGACCAATGCGCGTCATTTCGGCAAGATTGGCGCCCTTGCCGCCGAGGATCGACTTTACTTCGTCCCAATTTTTGGGTTTGAAATCTGCCTCTAGTTGGTCCAACTGATTGAACAAGTAGACCCATCGTTTGTCGACGCCTTGTCCGTCGGCGGACGACCCATTGCTTGCGGCCGTCTTGTCTGCCACTGCTGTCACCATGTCGGTCACTCCTTTGATTCGAACTTGTAGACGTTCAGTTTCTTCGCAACAATGCGCGTCTCGGTGCGCGCAACTGGATTCGCACAGATGCTGCCCAGAACGACCGACAGGTCGGCGTGCGCAGCTAAAACAACAACCCCCAGTGTAAACAACAAACTCCCCAGATGCGACGGGCATCT
>JAAUPU010000527.1 GCA_012032975.1 Caldilineaceae bacterium
TGACGGTGATGCCGTTAAGTGCTGGGGATACGATCCATACGGAGATTGGGGCTATGTCGACTGGATAACTCATGCCATTCCGGCGCAAGTGATGGGCGTAGGAAGCGGCGTGGATGCTGTTTCAGTCGGAGGCGGCCATGTGTGTACGATCAGTGGTGCCGGTCGTCTCCAATGTTGGGGAGACAACCACAAGGGACAATTGGGTAACGGCATTTTGGAGCAGCATAACGTGACTGTCGAAGTGGTCGGCCTTGGCAGCGGTGTGCAAGCTGTATCGGCAGGCCATGAACACACTTGTGCGCTGACCAGTGATGGAGGCGTTCGCTGTTGGGGTTACAACGCTTATGGGCAGCTAGGAAATGGGACGACTGACCTTTCGAGGACACCGGTGGCTGTGTATGGATTGGAGTGATGGTCGGTCTTAACCACGGCGCTGCTCACATTTCGCTCGGAGTCGAACACAGTTGTATTGTCCTGACGACGGGGGGCGCCAAGTGCTGGGGGAATGGCAGCCTAGGGGAACTGGGAAACGGAACCAGGGTAATGCTACACGCCCATCGATGTGGTGGGATTGGAAAGCAAAGCCGTCCACATTTCAACGGGTGTCCGGCATTCCTGGGTCATTCTAGATACCGGAGCGGTCCAATGCTGGGGGGTCAATGAATTCGGCCAATTGGGCGACGGGAGTAAGGTTGATCGGATCGCACCTGTAGAGGTAATTGTTGGTGGGTCGTCTTGATTGCCAGCTTTCTCGACGCAATGATCTCGAACCTCTGCCAGCGGCCAAGCCGGTACATACTGGCTTGGCCGCTGGCAGGCTCGAATGTTGAATGATCTCGGCATGTATGAAAGGAGGAACACTTGACAGGTACTAAACACCCCAAAGTCGTCGTGATCGGCGCGGGAAGCCTCTTCTTTGGCAGGCAGGCCATCTGGCAGATGGTCCATTCTCCCCATCTCAACACCGGCACATTAGCGCTGGTAGAAACGAACCCAGAGCGGCTTGACAAGCTGGCAAAGCTGGCCGAGATGGTCGTCGTCGACACCGGCGTGTCGCTGCACATAGAGGCGGCCAATAACTGGAAAGATGTGTTGCCCGGCGCCGATTTTGTCGTGCTCAGCTTTGCCCGCGAGACCGTCAAATATCGCGGCATCGACTGCGCCATCTCCGAAAAATATGGCGTGCGCATGTGCTCTGGCGACACCATCGGGCCGGGCGGCATCTTCCGCGCCATGCGCGAGTTTCCGCTCATTCTGGACTGTGCAAGAGACATCGAAACCCTCTGCCCCGATGCCTGGGTGGTCAACTACATCAATCCTTCGACAGTCCACGGCATCGGGCTGCGTCGCTATGCACCCGCGCTCAAGAGCTTTGCGCTCTGCGACAGCCTGCACATGCCCCACATCAAGCAGCGCTACGCCCAGCGCGCCGGTCTGATCGAGAGCTTCGCCGACTACAGCGATGCAATCGACGCGGCGTTTGACATGCGCATCGCCGGCGTCAACCACTTCACCTGGATGCTCAAAGCGGAGTACGAAGGTCGCGACGTGATGCCCGCCATCGCCGAGTCGATCCGGCAGTTGGCCGCGACCGAGACCGACGGCGGCGATGTGGGCGCCAAGGCGCTCTACAACAACCGCATCGGCCACCAACTCTACACGCTCTTTGGCTATGTGCCGGTCTGCGTCTCCCACACCAAGGAGTACCTGCCCTACTGGCAGGGCCGGGGCGTGCTGGCCGATGCGATCCCGCCCCTCTCCATCTGGGAGACCGAGGCGCGCTACGACCGCCACGAGGCCATGTGGAAGCAGGTGGACGGCTTTGTCAGCGGCGAGATTCCGATTGCCGACTACATGACCACGCTTGGACCCGACCACGCCACCGACATCATCGAAAACATGGTGGGCGGGCTGGGCAAACCGTTTTATGTAAACACTGCCAATCAAGGCGCGGTGACCAACATGAACGACGATGCATTTTTGGAATTGCTCTGCGACATCGACATGAACGGCCCCAAACCGCGGCCCGTCGGCGAGATGCCGCGCGGTCTGCGCGGCTTGCAGGAGGTGGTGCTGGACACCCACGAGCTGACTGCCGAGGCCGTCGCGACCTGCGACCACGGGTTGCTGCGCCGGGCCATGCTCACCGACCCGCTGGTCGATTCCATCGCCGACGCCGACGCCATCCTGGCCGAGCTTTTCGAGTTGGAGCGCGATATGCTGCCTGAAAAGTGGTACGTTTAGCCATGAAGAGCCTGATCGTAGTCCATGCCGAATTTGAAGCACACTGGCCCTTCGTGGCCGACCACTGGCTGGAGCGCTGGAGCGACCAGGGCGAGACGGAATTGATTCGCCTCGCCCGCGGCGACCGACGAACCGTGCAAGAAGGGGTCGTCGCGCCGCAGCAAGTAACCCGGCTTGCCTGTCTCGGCGTGCCTGTTGACGATGCAGAAGACGGCGCGTGCCTGGCCGACTTTTCCGCGCTGCGCGAGGCGGCGTTTGCCAACGCGTATGGCCACGGCAACTTGAGCGAGACCTGTCGAGCGGCGTTACGATCACGCGGCGTACGCGTCTACACCCAGGTTAGCGAAGGCTTCTGGGGGGAGAGCGTGGCCGAGTTTGCACTGGCGCTGACCATCTGTGGACTGCGGCGCATTCCTCAGCTCTACCATGAGATGCTCGCCGATCACGCCGCGTGGGATCGCTACGCGCCGGAAAACAACCAGGGTCCAGGTCAACTCGGCGCACAGTTCAGCGACGATGTGCGCTTTGCCAACGGCACGATCACCGGCAAGCGGGTGCGCATCGTGGGCGCGGGCAATATCGGCAGCCGCTACGCCAGCTTCGCTTCGATGATGGGTGCGGAGGTCGCGGCCTGGGATCCCTTTGCGCCCGAACCGAACTTCCATCGCGCCGGCTCGCGCCGCGAATGGCATCTGGGCAGCTTGGTTCAGGACGCCGAGATCTTTGCGCCGATGCTGCCGATCAGCGACAGCACGCGCGGCCTGATTACGGCGAGCCACATCGACGCTCTGCCCACCGGCTGTCTCGTCGTGTTGGCCACCCGCGCTGGCATTTGCGATGTGCCCGCGTTGCGCCGCCGTGTGCTGGCCGACGAACTGACCCTGGCCGCCGACGTCTTCGACATCGAGCCGCTGCCGCTGGGCGACCCGCTGCTGGGTCGCCACAACGTGGTCCACACGCCGCACATTGCCGGTCGCACGCGAGATGCCAATGTCCAGTGGGTAGAGCGCTGCTGGTGCAATTCGAGCGCAGCAAGCAGGGAGGGTGATGGGTGGACTCGACGCGCTTCGGTTCGCAAGTCGATGTCTATGGCTGCGCGGCGGCCGACTCTGACTGGGCTAGTCTCAACCGTCGATAGACCAGGACCACCGCCGCCGATAGAAGTGCACACCCCATCCCGGCCATGAAGAGCACGCTGAAGCCGGCCGCACCGATCAGATAGCCACCAAGCGCCGCCATGCTCGCGCCGCCCAATGCCATGCCAATGGTCAAGACGGCCGATGAGGCCGTACGCCACTGCTGCGCCACCAACTCCTGGCTGAAAAGCCCGCGAGCGATGCCGCCCGCCGTCATCGTGGAGACCACGAGCGTGTAGCTGATGCTCGCGGCGAACCAGTGCGGGACCAGAGCCATCACCAAGAGCGCGATCCCCAATAGAACGCCCACCCACAGGATACTACTTTCTGCGCCGCGAGTGGCCAGCACCGATGGCATGACCAGCGCCACGGCAAATGGCAGCAACTGGGCCGCGCCCATCACCGCGCCTACCAGCGCCACATCCACGCTCAATTCCGTATCCAGATAGACGTTGAAGAAGGCG
>JAAUPU010000528.1 GCA_012032975.1 Caldilineaceae bacterium
ACTGCATCCAACACACCCCGGACGGCGTGGCAATGCAGCGAAGCGCCTGCTCTGTTGTACAATGGGATGCAAGATAGACACCCAGCGCAGACAGATTCCACAGTTGGACAGGAGCCGGAGAGTGGCCGAACCATCGGCTGGCGACAGTCTGTCTGTCGCCATACGTTGAGGTACTGGAATGACGACGTTGCAAACCCTCGAACAGGTTGATCAATTTGAGTCCAAGATGCGCGCCGCCGGATCACCCGATCTGACCGTGCAGATTTTTCGCTACTACTATGCCCAGTTGTTGGCGGGTGAAACCGGCTTCATGCCTGGAACATCAGCCGCACCGGTCGATCTCCTGCCCGATTATGCCGCGTTGGACCCATCACTCGAACAGATCGGTCGGGATGAGTTTGGCAAATGTGTGGTCATCAAGCTCAACGGCGGGCTTGGGACCGGCATGGGTATGAATGGCCCCAAGTCGCTGGTCGCGGTAAAGGACGGTCTCACTTTTCTGGACATTATCGTTCGCCAGGTGCTGCATTTGCGCGAGCGCTCGGGCATCCGATTGCCGCTTGTGCTGATGAATAGCTTCAACACCCACGAAGCGACCATCGAGGCGTTGCAGGCCTATCCAGATTTCAGCCAGGATATTCCGATCGACTTCTTGCAGCACAAAAAACTAAAGATACTGAAAGGTTCGTTGACGCCAGCCATCTGGCCTGCGGATCCAGAAAAGGAGTGGTGCCCACCGGGTCATGGCGACATCTACGCTTCCATGCTGACCAGCGGCGCCTTGTCCAAGATGCTCGAAGCCGGCTATGAATATGCCTTCATCAGCAACTCTGACAACCTCGGTGCGATCCTGGACGAGCGCATCCTGGGGTACGTCGCTGCCAACAAGCTTCCATTCTTGATGGAAGTGGCCTACCGCACAAAGGCGGACCGCAAAGGGGGACATCTCGCACGGCGACCCGATGGACGCCTGGTATTGCGCGAAGTTGCCCAGTGCCCGCCGGAAGAGATGGAAGCATTTCAGGATATCGAGCGATATCGTTACTTCAACACCAATAATTTATGGGTCCACCTGCCGACGTTGGACGCGGTGTTGCGCGAACACAGCGGCGTTCTGGAGCTGCCTTTGATCCGCAACGAAAAGCCGGTTGACCCCATCCAGCCCGATTCCCCGCGAGTCTATCAATTAGAGACGGCGATGGGTTCAGCCATCTCGCTTTTTGAAGGAGCGCAGGCGCTACGCGTGCCGCGCAGCCGTTTCATCCCTATCAAGCGCAACAACGATCTCCTCTCGCTTTGGTCAGACGTCTACCTGTTGACCGCGGACAATCGCCTGGTCCTGTCGCCGGACCGACAGACGCGGCCGGCGCGGCGACCGCCGCTGGTCGAGCTGGACGACCGCTATTATCAGCTGATCGACGATCTGCGTTTGCGTTTTCCATTTGGAGCACCTTCGCTCCTGCGCTGCACCGAGTTGCGGATCGAAGGAGATGTTCGTTTTGGCAAAGGTGTCGTCATGATCGGCAAGGTGCACCTCATCAACCGAGACGAGCAGCCCATCTGCATCGCCGACGGCACGGTCTTGACCGGCGACGAATCGTAGCCGCTACGAGAGGCAACGGTTCAACGCGAAGTTGTCGTCGCATTCGGTGAGTTTGCACGCTCTTTTTACGAATACAAGGAGATCGCCATGTTGCTCCTTCGATTTTGGAATCCAACCCTCATTGTGCTGATGATGTTGCCGCTGCTGGCCGGCTGTTTTGGCCGCGGCGACAGCGCGGCAATCGATGACACGCCGGTCACCCTGCGCTACATCACCTTTCAAGGCGCAGACCTGGCCGAAGAGGCACTCATCGAACGCTTCACCTCGGAACATCCCAACGTCACCTTCGAGGTCGAGACCTATTCCCAGTTTCCAGAGAACTATCTCAAGAGCGAAAGCCCGCCCGACCTCATGTTTATCACGCCGGGCAACCTGCTCGCCTCGGCGATTGAACAGGGTCTGCTGACGGACATCACCGACGTGTGGCAGGAGAGCGCGCTGGCCGAGAGCTATCCGCCCAGCCTCTATCGCCTGAGCGAGACCGACGGCAAGCAGTACTTTCTGCCGACAGGGTATGGCTGGTATGGCTTCTTCTATAACAAGGAGATCTTCGACCAGTTTGGCCTGGAGCCACCGGCGACCTGGGATGAGCTGATGGTGGTGGCGGACACGTTGATGGTCAACGGCGTGACCCCGTTTGTCCTGCCCGGCGACGACCCGTGGCTGACTCTGCTCTGGTTCGACTATCTGAATCTACGCCTCAACGGAGCGGAATTCCATCAGGCGTTGGCAAGTGGGCAGGCGCAATACTACGATGCTCGCGTCCAGGATGTGCTTGGGATGTGGGTGCGACTGCTGGAGGGTGACTATGTGATGGAGGATATGGCGACCACAGATGGCTTCGATGCGTGGATGGCGCTGATCCAGGGGGACGAGGGCAAGCTCAGCACCGAAAAGGCAGCCATGACGCTGGTCGGATCAAACGTGATTGCCGACGTTCCAGAACTGTTTCGCAATGAATTGGGTTTCTTTCCTTTCCCCGAAATCAATCCGAATGTGCCGACCAGCGAGATCGTGCTGCCAATCGGCTATATGCTGCCGGCCAATGCGGAAAATCGACTGGCCGCGATGTCTTACCTCGCCTTCCTCGGCAGTGAATCGGCTGCCGACGTGCTGGTCACCCAGGCGAATCTGGGTGGAACCACCGTGCCGGTGAATATCGGCGACACCAACGATCTTGCCGACCATCTGGTCGATGTGGCGCAAACGATCACCAAGGCGGACTCGCTTCATCCGGCCTATTTCTTCAACGTGCCGCTTTCGATGCAACAGGAACTGGGCCGCATCGTTGCGCGGGTGGTACGCGACATCGACCGCGAGAACTCGGTCAACCTCGATGAGTTGATGCAAGAGATGGACAGCGCACGGTTGAAGCAGCAGTAAGTCGGCTAACCCTCTGGTCCGCCCACCTGCTCCAATGCCTCCAGCAGACTCCGTTCGATCAACTCGGCCAGTTCGTCCAGATGCTCCCGTTCCGCGATCAGCGCGGGAGCAATCGCAAACCAATTTGGATCGACCCGCATGATCAGCCCATTCTCGATGGCCGTCCGTTTGAGCGCTGACCCCAGCGCCGGAAATGGTTCCAACGTCTCCGGGTTGCGCGTCAATTCCACGCCCAGCAACAGCCCCTTGCCACGCACCTCGCGAATCACCCCGTGACGTTTTAGCCCCTCCAGTTTGGCCGCCATGTACGCGCCTGACTCTCGCGCCTTCAGGTCAAGCCGCTGCTCCACGATCTCGTCCAGCACCGCAATGCCCACCGCGCTGGCCAATGGGTTGCCGGCAAAAGTGTGGCCGTGGGCAAAATTGACCCCATCCTCTACTGCACCCAAGAAGAAATCGCCCATCGGCTCGCGCGCGATCATAGCTCCCAACGGCATCATGCCGCTGGACAATCCTTTGCCGCCGCAGAGAATGTCCGGCGTCACGCCATAAGTTTGGGCGGCAAAGAGATCGCCTGTCCGTCCATAGCCGGTGATGATCTCGTCGAAGATCAGCAGCACGTTGTGGCGGTCGCAGATCTCGCGCAGGATCTGAAAATATTCATCGGTCGGGGTGATGATGCCGCCGGTGTTGCCGATCGGTTCGACGATCACACCGGCCACGGTGTCCGGGTCTTCGTGGATGATCACATCTTCAAACATGGCCGCGCTGAAGCGGTTGCATTCCTCCCAGTCCGAGAAACGGTCGCGATAGAAGGTGGGCGGAAAGACCTTGAGAAAGCCGGCCATCTGCGGCTC
>JAAUPU010000529.1 GCA_012032975.1 Caldilineaceae bacterium
CCGCGGTGCTGCGCGGTCGCGGGGCCTACTGATCCATGCCGCGATCTCGTGCCCCGGTTTATCCCCAACCTACCTGCAAACGACACCCCTAATGGTCAACATCCTCATCCTCTTGAGCGACACCGGTGGTGGTCATCGCGCCAGCGCCGAAGCGCTTCAGGCTGAATTCTCGGCCCATCGACACGCCGCGGCCTTCCGCACAACCATTGTAGATCTGCTCTCCGACCACCTGGGGTGGCCTCTCAACTACCTGCCCCGCGGCTACCCGGTCGTCACCGACCGCGCGGCGTGGCTCTGGAAATTTCTCTGGCATTCGACGGCGCGCCGCGGCATAGCGACCCCGGTCAACAGATGGGTGGCTAGCTACTCGCGCCAGAGGCTTGTGCGCATGTTTCGACAGCACGCACCGGACCTCATCATCTCGACCCATCCGCTGGTCCAGGAGTTGGCGCTCCGCACGCTAAAGGGGATGCCCCTCGATGCGCCCTACGTCACCGTTGTCACCGATCTGGTGGATGTGCATCCGCTCTGGTATCACCATGAAGCGGACCTTAGCTTTGTAGCCAGCGACGAGGCCTATGCGCGGGCGCGCGCCCACGGGCTTCAGCCGGCCCAGTTGCGCCGCTGCGGCCTGCCGGTACGGCCGGCATTTCTGCATCAAACGCGCGATCGACCGACTGCCCGCCGATCGCTGGGTATGACGCCGGAATTGCCTGCCGCGTTGATTGTCGGGGGTGGCGATGGCATCGGGCCGATTGAGGCCATTGCCCAGCAGATGGCCGCGCGCTTTGCCGAGGATAGAAAGCCTGCCGGCCAGTTGGTCATCATCTGCGGTCGCAACCAGCGGCTGCACCAACGATTGACGCGGCAAAGTTGGCCCGTGCCCGTACATGTTCGGGGCTTTGTGGACAACATGGCGGATTGGATGTCAGCGTGTGACTGCATGGTGACCAAGGCGGGGCCAGGCGCGATCTCCGAAGCGCTTGTCCTGGGTTTGCCGATGGTGCTCTCCGGCTGTATCCCTGGTCAGGAAGAGGGGAATATTCCGTATGTCGTGGAAAATGGGGCGGGTGTCTATTGCGTCGAACCGGCGACTATTGCGACTCTGGTAAAGGGGTGGTTCGAGCCGCCGCAAACAGAACTCGCAACGATGAGCCAACGCGCCTTGGGGCTGGCTCAGCCCAGCGCGGCCGCGTCCATCGTCAATGAAATCGTCGCCTATTTCGACGCTACGGGTCGCGCGTATCGAGATAAGCAGCCAGGGCGAGCATCAACTGCTTTGGCGCTCCATCGCGCGTGAAGAGGTCGCCGGTTGGATAGAGGTCATACCCAGCGCTGAACCAGACCCACCGTTGCACCAGTCGGTCTTCGTCCTCGGCAAAGCCAAGCTCTGGGTCGCGCAACTTCTCGAAGAGATCGAAGCTGTCCAGCATGAATGTAGTCACCACGCCGGGATAGAAACCATAGCTCTCCGGCATGAGGATGCCATACTCGGTGATCCAAAGCGGCTTCTGTTGCTGTCCGTGTTCACGCATCCAGCGCCGCATCAACTCGACCTGGAAGGCCACCAACTCCAGGTCGTCGTGCTCCTCGATCTGCCATTGCATGCCGTGTGTCACCTCTGGCATACCCGGCGGAATATCGACCCCCCAATCGTCGGCCTTTTCCTGAAGCACAAACGCGTGCATGTTCCAGACATCCACGGGCATCTCCTCGCCATACTCCTCGCGATAGAAATCCCAGACCCGGTCCAGATATTCCAATCGCAGCGGTGTGATCTGGCTGAGGCCGGCGATGGCCACCTGCGCGGTCGGGTCCGCCTCTTTGATTGTCGTATAGGCCAGATGATACGCCCTGGCATACTCTTCCGGTGTGGCGTTGTCCTGCCAGCGGACATCTGGCTCGTTGCCGATCAGCCAGGTGCGGCCAGGCAGTTGGGCGACTGTCGCGGCCAGCAGGTCGGCGTCTGGCGTCAACTTGCCTCGCGGGGTACGCACCATCGGTGCAAACGCCATGCCAGCCTCGTCATCGGGCGGCACGACGAGGTCGGGCGCGACATCAACTGGCGAGCCGCTGTTGCCGGTGGCAAGATGCCCAACCGACCAGTTGAGATACCAGCCCGGATAGGAGTCCGGCCAGGCATAGATCAGGGGACTCTTTCCATCTGGCACGCCGACGCCAACGCGCCAGCGTGTCGAATAGGGTTCGGCCAGCGCCGCGGGCGTGAAGTCCGCCAACTTGACTGCGCCAGCCTCGGACAGTTCTGGTTCGTCCTCGTTTTGCTCGGCCTCACTGCCAGGCACAGGGGTTGGGACCAGCGGGTCGGAGGTCCGCTGGGGTTGACTGTCCTGCACAGCAGACGGAGTTGATGTCGGAAGCAGAAATTGCTCGACCGAGCAGGCGGAGAGCAAGAGCGCGGCGATGGCCAGCGCAGCGACAAGTATGGAAGA
This sequence comes from Caldilineaceae bacterium, assembly GCA_012032975.1. The sequence goes on from JAAUPU010000529.1 coordinate 2,451, forward strand.
TCGCCAACGCGTCCATGTCCAGTGTGGGACATGGGGCGTGGGGCGTGGACGGGTAAACGCACCCCCCATCGCGCGCCATCCAACAGGGAAAGAGACGCCCATCTGCAGAGACCGTTGCTGCGCAGATGGGCGTGATCGAAGGGATGATGGCATGGATTTAGTCTTGGTGTGGTTGGAATGGCGCGGCGGCGTTCGGAAGGGCGCTCAGTCCGCGCTCACCGTGGCGTCGAGCCGGCGGAGACTCCATTCGAGATGGTCGAGCGAGGAGGCAAGCGTCGGTCCCGGCTCGGGCCGGGCCAAAATCCGCTCCACCACATCCGGGTCTTCACCGCTGGACCGGATCTCATCCAGCTCTTCGACGACGAGATTCTTGGTAAAGCGGATGTTGTGGCGCGACAGCACGTTGTCGAAATAGTCGAAGTTCTCGGTCAGGCCGACGGTGACGCTCTCGAAGCCATGTTCGGCGACGGTGAGCCGGTTGCAATAGTGCATGGGATTAAACGAGAACATCCGGTAGTCGCCCCAATGGGGCTGGATTAGAATGATATCGACATCGGGATATTTGGCGCGCAAGTTTTTGATGTGATAGCGGATCGTCGAGTGCATCAGCGTGCGCACCGACTGGTTGATGACCGCTTGCAGCCCATGTTTGCGGATGAACTGCTCGCCGGCATGGGTTCGGGATGCATCCAGTGGCGCCATCGGGTTGACACAGACCACCAGCTTGGCGCCTGCTTCGATGGCCAGATCCAGACTGGCGGCCCCATGCAGCCCACCGTCAACATAGTCCGAATCGCCCACGCGCACGGGGCGGTACAAGATCGGCACCGCGCTGCTGGCCGCGACCGCCTGGCTGATCGTTACACCGTCGCCGGGACCAAAGACCGCGCGCTTGCCAGAGTCTAGCTCGGTGGCCACGATGTAAAGCTCCTGGGCCAGCTCGTTGAACTGATTGGTGCGCGGTTCTTGCTCCAGCATGTCGCGCACATAACATTCCAAGGATGAACTGTTGTACAGACCGGCCGGCAGCGTTTCCGCCACCTCCCAGAGCACATCGGAGAGCGCCAGTTCTGTCCAGCGCTTGGCCATGCTGCGGCCAACGTTGAACATGGCGCGCGGCAGCTTGGAAAATTGGCGCGTCACGTCGCCAAGGCTGGTGCGAAAGACATCGCCCGCGCGAAAGCCGCGCAGCTGTGGATGGCGGTTGTCGATGGCCTGCATGATTCGTGAGGGGTCAGCCCATTAGCCACCAGCGAACAGACCAGCGCGCCTGCGCTAGTGCCGACAAAATGTCGAAATCATTACCGTTAAATCGACGAGCATGTCGTCGATGGCGCGCAGCGCACCGATCTCGTAGACTGCGCCGCGATGCCACCGCCAGCCAAACCAGG
>JAAUPU010000530.1 GCA_012032975.1 Caldilineaceae bacterium
TCTTCGCACCGGTGATCGCACGCTACGATCCCAACCGCATCGACCTGCGCGCTCGCGAAGAAGCGCCCAGCTCAGAGCACTGGCTGGGCACCGACCGCACCGGTCGGGATGTCTGGGCGCGCACCATCTACGCCGGACGCATCAGCCTGTCGGTCGGGTTGGTCTCCGTCACTATCGCCACGTTGATCGGCACGACGCTGGGCGCGCTCTCTGGTTTCTACGGCGGCGCCGTGGACAATGTGATCATGCGCATCACGGATGTGGTGATGACCTTTCCCAGCCTGATCATCATCTTGACGATTGTGGCCATCGTCGGCCCCAGCATCTTCAACGTCATGCTGGTGATTGGGCTGCTCAACTGGCCACAGGCTGCGCGCATCGTGCGCGGCCAGGTGTTGGCGACGCGCGCACAGCAATATGTCGAGGCGGCCCGCTGCCTCGGTCTGCGCAACGGTCGCATCATCCGCGTGCATGTGCTGCCTGCCGTCGTCGCGCCGATGACCGTCTACATCAGCTTTGGCATCGCCGCGCGATCCTGCTGGAAGCGGGTCTGAGTTTCCTCGGGCTGGGCGTTCAGCCACCGACGCCAAGCTGGGGCAACATGCTCAACGCGGCCCGTTCGATCACCGTCATGGAGCAGTTGCCGTGGATCTGGATTCCACCCGGCTTGATGATCGTGGTCTGTGTCCTGGCCATCAACTTCATCGGCGACGGCCTGCGCGATGCCCTCGACCCCCGGCTGGTTCTCTGACCGGCTATCCACAACAGAAAGAATCTCCCGTGGCCCAGATCAACGGCAAGACCCAGATCGTCGGGCTGATCGGTTGGCCGGTCAGCCACAGCGTCAGCCCTCTGATGCACAACGCAGCTTTCGACGCGCTGGGCCTGAACTGGTCGTATCTCCCGCTGCCCGTGGCGACCGAACCCCCGCATCTGGTTGCGGAGGCAGTGCGCGGTGTGCGCGGCCTCGGTCTGGTCGGCGCCAACGTGACCGTGCCCCATAAACAGGCGGTGATGCCCCACCTCGACGCGCTCACCCCCGCGGCGCGCGCGATCGGCGCGGTCAACACGATCCGCGTTCAACACGACGGCCAGCTTTTGGGCGACAACACCGACGCACGCGGCTTCATCGCCGACCTGCACGAGCATGGCGTCAATCCGTTCGGCCAGCAGGTCTTGGTTCTGGGCGCGGGCGGTTCGGCGCGCGCCGTGGTCTATGGGCTGGCGGAAGCTGGCGCGGCCTCCATCGCCATCCTCAATCGCACCGTCACCAAGGCCCAAGAATTGGCGGACGCGATGGGCAGGGCCTGGCCGAACTGCAAGCTCTCGGCCCACACCTTGCCGGACGATCTGCCCAAGCTGGCGTTCTCGGCCACGCTGATTGTCAACTGCACGTCGCTGGGCATGACCCCTCAGGTCGAGCGCTGGCCCTGGCATGACGAGGCGTCGTTGGGCAGGCAACAGGCTGTCTACGACCTGGTCTACAATCCACCCAAGACGCGGCTACTTCAGGCTGCGGCAGATGCTGGCGCACAGGCCATTGGCGGCATTGGCATGTTGGTCTGGCAAGGCGCGATCGCGTTCGAGCTTTGGACCGGTCAGCCTGCGCCGGTCGATGTGATGCGCGCCGCGGCACTGCGTGCGTTTGGGTTGGATGCATAGTCGGCAATTTGCTGCAACTTTCGTCACCATTTCGACCCGGCCCAACCACCCCAAATTTAGGCCCCGACCCGCGTTTTCGTGTACTATTCTGCCAGCGAAATCAAGCCGACAACTTTATGGCTGCGCTGCAAGACGGTGTTCAGCCACGAATTTCACGAATTGACACGAATTTTCCCCCTGGCGCCGACAAGACAATTCGTGTTCATTCGTGAAATCCGTGGCAAAGAGGGCTGTTTGCAGCAGCGTCCTTCACCAAACCACACGAGGTTCCGATGGCAACCAGCACAGTCAACCCATCCACACCCGCTGCCACAAGCGTCAATTACCGCGCCTTCCCGGATGAGTCGGGGCACTTTGGTCCGTACGGCGGCAAGTTCGTTCCCGAAACATTGATGCCCGCGTTGGACGAATTGGAAGAGGTCTATCTCAAAGCGCGCGGCGACGAAAATTTCATGGCCGAACTGACCCATCTCCAGCGCACCTTTGTCGGGCGCCCCACGCCGATCACCCGCGCACGACGCTTGAGTGAGCACCTGGGCGGTGCGCAGATCTACCTCAAGCGCGAGGATCTGGCCCACACCGGCGCACACAAGATCAACAACGCGCTGGGCCAGGCGTTGCTCATGAAGCGGATGATGGGCAAGAGCCGCATCGTCGCCGAGACTGGCGCGGGCCAACATGGCGTGGCCACGGCAACTGCGGCCGCGCTGCTGGGCATCGAATGCATCGTCTACATGGGCACCGTCGACATGGCGCGCCAGGAGCCGAATGTCTTTCGGATGCGGCTGCTCGGCGCCGAAGTGCGCGGCGTGGAGAGCGGCAGCCGCACCCTCAAGGATGCGATCAACGAGGCGATCCGGGACTGGGTGACCAATGTGGAGACGACCCACTATCTGTTGGGCAGCGCGTTAGGCCCCCATCCCTATCCCGCAATGGTGCGCGATTTCCAGAGCGTGATCGGCGTCGAGGCGCTGGCGCAGATGCAGGATCAGTCCAACGGTCCCGGACGGCTGCCCGACGTGATCGTGGCCTGTGTAGGCGGCGGCAGCAATGCGATCGGCATCTTCCATCCTTTCCTGGAACATAAAGAGGTGCGATTGATCGGCGTGGAAGCCGGTGGGCGTGGCATCGAAAGCGGCGAACACGCGGCGCGCTTTGCCGACCCAAAGCTGGGCCGGCTCGGCGTATTGCAGGGCACCAAGAGCTTTGTGATGCAGGACAACGATGGTCAGATCGCGCTGACCCACAGCATCAGCGCGGGGCTGGATTACGCCAGCGTGGGACCGGAGCACGCCTGGCTGCGCGACCAGGGCCGCACCGAATACACCTTCTGCACCGACGACCAGGCGATGGCGGGCTTCAAGCTGCTCTGCGAGTTGGAGGGCATCATCCCTGCGCTGGAGAGCGCCCACGCGATTGGACACTTGATCGAGCTGGCGCCGACGTTGGATAAGGAGCAGATCATCCTCGTCAACCTGAGTGGACGTGGGGACAAAGATCTGGGAACCGTGATGCAGGAGATAGCTTAATGGCCGTCAATCAGTCAAGCGGGCGAGGAGAAACGGGGGATCAAGTGAGCGGCATAGACCGGATTCGAAACGCGTTCGCAAACGCCAAGGTCGAAAAACGGGCAGCATTCATGCCCTACCATGCGATGGGCTATCCATCGCGCGCGGCAACGCTGGACATGATCTCGGCGCTGGCCGAAGAAGGCGCCGACCTCTTCGAGATCGGCATCCCCCACAGCGACCCGCTGGCCGACGGCCCCACGGTCCAGACGGCCACCTACACCGCGCTGACTCTCGGCACGACTGTGGCCGGTTGTTTGGAGATGGTGCGAGATGTGCGCGCGTTGGGCGTTGCCACGCCCTTTTGCGCCATGACCTATTACAACCCTCTCTTTGCCTATGGCCTGGAACGTTTTGTCCACGACGCGGTCGAGGCAGGCATCGACGGCTTGATCGTGCCCGATCTGCCGCCGGAAGAAGCCGGAGAGTTGGAGATGGCGTGTCGGACGGCTGGCCTTGCCACTGTCTACATGTTGGCGCCCACCAGCACGGCAGAGCGGATCAAGTCCGTTGCGCAACATGGCGCCGGCTTCATTTATCTGGTCAGTGTCACGGGAGTTACCGGCGCGCGCACGAGCTGCCGCCCGGCCTGGCCGATTTTGTGCGTCGC
>JAAUPU010000531.1 GCA_012032975.1 Caldilineaceae bacterium
ATAGATGGTTTCTTCAATGGTGACTGGGATGCCGGTGTCAGCCGTAAAGACATCGGCGAAGTGGGTTGGCATGATCGACAGATCGCCTGCGGCCACCTGAATACGTAGCGAGGCGTCCGTCGCCGCGGGCGCAGCTGAATCACCGGTCGTGCTGGGCGCTTGACTGGCCGTAGGTGCTGGGGCAGCGCAAGCAGCCAGCACTTGCATACCTGCAACACCCAAACCGGTGACAGCCATTCCTTGCAGAAAGCGTCGTCGAGAAATTGACTTTCGTTGCATTGGGTTCCTCCTCCTAGAGGACTAAAATGTGAGACTTCACGATAGGCACACGTTACACGAGAGATACGTATAGCCAAACCCATGACAGCCAATGTTGAAGCGAAGCAAGTTCGGCCCACACACTTACCCAGTCAGTCATCTACGATAGTTCGGCCCTCCTTTCGCCAAGCGATCTGCGGCCACATCAATTCAGGCTGCGTCGGGTTCGGTGCTGGGAACGCTGCATCAGCCCTTGATACCCGTCATTGTGATGCCCTGGACAAAGAATCTCTGGCCCAAGAAAAAGATTGCGATGACCGGGATAATGGACATCACACATGCAGCCATCAACAGATGTTGCATCGGTTGGCCACCTACCTCGGGAACCGCATTGAAGAATTGAAGCCCAACGGAGATGGTGAACTTCTCTGGCGAGTTCAGATAGATCAGCGGGCCTAAGAAGTCACTCCACGTGGCGATCAACGAGATAATGGCCAGCGTGGCCAGGATTGGCTTGCAGAGCGGTAGCAGAATCGACCAGAAAATCCGCAGATATCCCGCGCCGTCGATCAGCGCGGCCTCGTCCAGATCGCGCGGCAGCGTCATAAAGAATTGACGCATCAGAAAGATGGCGAATGCGCCGCCGCCAAACCAATGGGGCACCCAGAGCGGTTTGATCGTGTTGATCCATCCCAGTTTGTGGAAGAGGACAAACTGGGGAATCAGCGTCACCTCGGCGGGCAACATGATCGTCGCCAGCGTAATCATGAACAGGATATCCCGACCGCGGTATTCAAAACGCGCAAAGGAATAGGCGACGAGCGAAGCCGTAATCACCGTACCCGAGGTGACCAACGCGGTGATGATGACTGTATTGAGAAACCAGCGCCCTACCGGGTAGGAGATGTTTAGCACCTCCCAGTAATTGACCCATTGCGGTGAGGCAGGCACCAGAAGTGGCGGATAGGTGAACATCTCTGGAATGGTCTTGAGCGAACTCATCAGCGTCCAAAAAAGTGGAAACCCAAACATGACGCAGAGCGACACCACCAGCACATAGAGCGTGGTCCGGCCAATGCTGTGCTCGATTCGAAATCTCGTCGAGCTTCCTGTCAGCGACTGTTGCGCCATTCTATTCCCCCCTACCCACCTTCATAATGAACCCAGCGCCGCGAATATCGAACCTGGAACCAGGTGAAACAGATCAGGATGACCGCCAAGACCCAAGCCAGCGCGCTGCCATAGCCAAGCCGGAAATACTGGAAGGATTGGAAGTAAATATGCAGTGCGATGAACCAGGTGGCGTAGGATGGCCCACCCTGGGTTGCGACCCAGGCGGTGGTAAAGACCTTGAGCGCACCGATTACCGCGAGGACGACGTTGAAGAAGATCGTCGGCGTCAGCAACGGGAGCGTCACGTTGCGAAATTTCGCCCAGGTGCCCGCGCCGTCGATGGAAGCGGCATCATAGAGTTCGGCTGGAACGCCTTGCAGACCGGCCAAGAAGATCAGCATCGTATTGCCGCCAACCGCGGCCCACACATTGATCATGGTTACGGACAATAGCGCGGTATTGCGGGAAGCCAGCCACGCAGGCGGATTATCCACTCCAATCGCTCGCAAGAACTCGTTGACAGGCCCCACCCGCGGCGCCAGCAGAAAAGTCCACACAACGGCCAGGGCAACGGCGGGCAGGAGATGGGGGACAAAAAAGATCGTGCGGTAGACGTTGGTGCCGAGCAACTTCTGATTGAGTAGAATCGCCAGAAGCAGCGCACCGCCAACAGCAAATGGCAGATAAAGCGCGGCAAATGTGAACGTCCGCGCAAACGAGGACCAGAAGAGTTCATCGGTGGTAAAGGCTTTGACGTAATTTTGCAGACCGATAAATTTCGGCGCCCCGATCACCGCGTAGTCGGTAAAGCTGAAGTAAAAGGAGGCCAGGATCGGGCCACCCCAGAAGATGATCAGCCCCAAGATCCACGGCAGGGCGAAGGCATAACCCCAGAGCGCCCGCTTGGTCTGGAACTTGGATTTTGCACCGACCAACTTGCCCAACCAGCCGGGGTCAGAAGCCGAACTGCCGACTTTCAACTGTGTTGTGCGACGGCCACCATTCACCTCCACAGAAAACGATTGAATTACTGGTCACCTGAATTTCGGGTCACCCATGCACTCCCGTATCGACCTCGATTGGCCCAGTTGATTCCAGCCAACTGATATCGATCACCGAATCTCCCAGTAGGCGGCTGGGGCATCTTGCCAAAGAGGCGCACTCAGACCGCCGCCATCAAAGACAATCTCGCCCGCTCTTACCGTCATGGCACACTCGAGTTTTTTGTCGCCGATGATCTTGGCGCGGCCACAATCGACATAGCCAAATTCGCCCGAAGCAGCTTCAAGACCGCCACGTCAGCCTCCGCACCCACAGAGAGATGGCCAAGCTCGGGGTGGCCGATCTCCCTGGCCGGCGTCACCGTCGATCGGAGAATGACCTCCTGCAACGGCATGCCGAGATTGAGAATCTTGTTCATCGTCGTCAGCATATCCAGAACCACGCCATGCACATTGCGAACGTGCAGATCGGTGCTGATCGAATCGGGACCGAAGCCTTGCGCCATCGCAGGCGCCGCGTTTCGGAACCAGAAACTGCCCGCGCCATGCCCAACATCAAAGATGATCCCTCGGTCGCGAGCCTGGAACAGGAAATCGTTCGGTTTGCCCTGATCATCCAGAATTGGGAACTGCTGTGCATAGACGTGGGTGTGGATGTCGCCCGGTCGCATCTTTTCAAGGATCAACTCTTGATAGCTGCGCTCTGGCGGGCGCGGCCAGAAGTCGACCATCACCGGTTTGCCACAGATGTCCCCAGCCTCCACCGCGCGGTCCACCGCTGCCCACGGCGGATGGTCGGCGTCCCATGGCAGTCTGGCCCAATAGTGCGCGGTCTTGATGCCCACGCACACGTCAGGGTACGCGAGTACAACCGACGCGGCCAACTCAGGATCCATGGTGCGGATATCCTGCTCGAAGTCACCGATCATGCCCAGGTCAACGATGTTCACATAGGCAAAAATGCGGGTTCTGGCCAAGTCGATCACCGTACGCTTGAAATGCAGGAAATGCTTGGCGCCGGCCGTGCCCGTGTCCACCATCGTGGTGACACCGGAGCGAAAGGAGTGCGAATCGGCCATCACGCTCAAGCCTTCCGGCTCGCGTGTGTGATAGACATGGACGTGGATGTCGATGAGGCCGGGGGTTACATAATGGCCAGAGAGATCGACCACCTGGGCGGCCAATGCTGGGTCGATGTCCGGTGCGACCGCCGCGATCTTGCCGTCACGGATTGCCACATCCAGCAACCCATCCAGATAGTTCATTGGATCAATGGTATGACCATTTTTCAATAAAAGGTCGTAGTCCTGGGTAATCGTCATGAACGCTTCCAGATATAATTGGGAGGCCGCTAGGATACACTGGCTTCGATGGCGGAGTTTGGTGCGAATGGCTGGCGCCGAAGACAGATCTGGTGCTGGTCAACGACAGCCGGAACGTGCAGCGGAAAATAGAGCG
>JAAUPU010000532.1 GCA_012032975.1 Caldilineaceae bacterium
ATAGGCGCCCGATGCAGACGGCACGAATCGCTGCAAGAAGGCCAGCAGCGCGATGTCGATGCAGACAACCATCAAGGCGATTAAAAATGGGCGCGATAGAGAGACCAACCAAGATTGGTCATAGAGGGTCGCGCTTTCCGGCTCTGGTTGGCCCAGTTCGGTTTCGATGGATCTTGTCGCCGAAGGTGTTGTCTCCGGAAGGCTTGGCGCGATCTGTGATTCTGACAACTGACGTTCTCCTCAGCCGCGGCTACCTCTCAAACGGCTAGGCAGCCAACACATTCAAATCCGATTCCCAGATTGTGCGATAGACCTGAACATTCAACTTCTGACCCCGCGCCTGGATCGCATCGAAATTCTGCTGCGGCGCGCAGATCAACACGGTCACGCTAGAGCCGCGGCGGTATGCGTTGTGGAGCAGCCAAAGTCCATCTTCGTCCAGGTAAGGTGTAACCACCACCAAGGTCGATCCCCACTCCAGGTCGGCGATCTGTCTGGGGAGCCACTCTGCCAGGCTCAACTCAAATTCATGCAGTTGGACGCGGGCCAAAAGGGTCAGTATGTTCATCAGATGACCCTGTCCTTGCCGGCCGGCATGGCCGGCGTCATCTGCTCGACCACGCTGTCGATACCGTTGCAGAGCATCCCAATCGGCTGCCGACGTTTGATAAAATGGCTGGCAATCGACGCTGCCACGCTGATCGCCCATTCGCTGGCGCCGATGACGCTGGCATAGGGGTAGGCATTGCGATTCAGATCAAGCACAATGGTTACGTTGAGGGCAATTGCCGGCTGAAATTTCTTGACCAACAATGTGTCTTCGTGGGCGCTCGCCTTCCAATGGATGCGCCGCAGACTATCGCCGGTCTCGTAGCCGCGCACGCCAGCCAGCCGGTTTGGGTCTTCGAACATACGTTGGCGGCTGGGCAAAATACCAAACGGCGATCGGCTGGGCAATCCCAGATCCGGCAGTGCCAACACCTGCGGATAGACGGTCACGAAGATCGGTTCATTCTCTTGCCAGCCCGCCTCGACGAAGCCGAAGAGGTCACCGGTATTTAAGCCCATCGGCCCCACTGCATAATAGCCGCGCCGTTTGCAATAGAGATCATAGCGAAAGTCTGCCTGTGCGCGGCTACCCACTGTCAACACCACACGAGGATGGGCGAATCTCGCAGGTAAGTGGCACGCGCTCTTCGATCTGAAGCCAGGGCAACGGCAGCCAACTTTGATTGCGAAAGCTCAAGCGTACGGCGATCCGCTCGCCGACGAAGGCCTGGGTCAACATGTGCCGAGTGATGCGAATTTTGTTGAGGCTGCGCCGGATCCACCAATGGCTGAAGAGCCAGATGCCACCGACTACGTAGACCAGATAATAGACCCAATCCATGCGCAGGAGCGCGGCGATTGCAAAGAGAATCAGCAACGCCCAAAAAAGAATGTGCATTCGAGTCTGCTCTTTGCCCTACTCGATGGCGCCCAAGTCCAGCGGTGTCTTCTCGATGATCTCCGCGATCAGTGCCTCTGCCGCACGACCACGCAGCGCGCTCTCGGGCTTCAAAATACAGCGATGGGGCAGCGCTAGCGGCGCCAAGGCCTGGATATCGTCCGGCAGGACATAGTCTCGGCTATGGATCGCGGCGCGCGCTTGGGCGCCGCGGTAAAGGGCAAGCGCACCGCGGGGGCTGGCGCCCAGGTCAAAATCGGGATGTCGCCGCGTCGCATGGGTCAGAGCCACGATATAGTCACGCAGGCTTTCGTCCACCCTCACAGTCCAGATCTGTTCGGAAAGCGCCGGCAACGTGGCGCCATCGACCACGCTTTCCAATGTTTCAACCGGGTGGCGCGTGCCCAGGTTGACCAACATTTCGCTTTCCTGGGCGGCTGACAGATAGCCAAGCTTCACCTTGAACAGAAAGCGATCGAGCTGCGCTTCGGGCAGCGGGAAAGTGCCTTCATATTCGATCGGATTTTGGGTGGCAAGCACCAGAAACGGCCGCGGCAGTGGACGCGTCACGCCATCGACCGTCACCTGGCGTTCGCCCATGCACTCGAGCAACGCGGCCTGCGCCCTCGGCGTCGCGCGGTTGATCTCGTCGGCCAGCAGGATGTGGGTGAAGGCGGGACCGGGCATGAACTGAAAGTGGCGCGTCTCCTGGTTGAAGACGCTGACGCCGGTGATGTCGCTTGGCAACAGGTCGGGCGTACATTGCAAGCGCCGAAAATCGGCCGCCAGGCTGAGCGCCAGAGAGCGAGCCAGCATCGTCTTGCCACCCACGGGGACATCCTCGAGCAACACATGACCTTCGCACAGGAGTGCGATGGTGAGAATCTCAATCACCTCCGCCTTGCCGACGATAACCTTTTCGATATTGGTGCGTATTTGCTCAGCAAACTGCTGAATACCTTCCACGCTGCATGACCTCCCAAGTTGGCGATCCGACCAGGTCACCTCTGCGTTCAGACGGAGGGCGCGGGGGGCGGATCGAATTCTCCCCATTCTAACGCAAAGGGAGGGGCATCGCCTAACGCTTCTCTGGGATTGGTTGTCGTGAAACGGAAGCTACGGGTCGTCCCGCCAGGCGTTTGTGCGACAATCGGGTGCGCGGTTTATGCCCGATTCTTTGTTGCGAAAGAAACAAATGTGCTATACTCAATCGAATTTGGGCAGATTCGGTTTGCAACAAGCAACCCGCCAGACGAACACTGATTTTTCAGCGCGTCGCGTTGACGATCTATCAGCCTGTGCTATTTTACGGTCCGATCTGAGAGAAAATTCAGCCCCCTTAGCTCAGAGGATAGAGCAGTGGTTTCCTAAACCATGTGCCCAGGTTCGAGTCCTGGAGGGGGCGCTCAATGCACATTTCGCATCCAAGGAGATGCTATGGATATCACCTGGTATGGGCTTTCATGTTTCCGCATTCGCGAGGGCGGCACAGTCGTTCTGTGTGACCCCTTTGACAAAGTGGTCGGCATGACATTGCCCAAGATCCGCGCCGACATCGTGACGGTCAGTCATGACCAGCCCGGCCACAGCAGCGTCGAGCGCGTGTCAGGCGACCCAAAGGTGCTACGCGGCCCCGGCGAATATGAGATACAGAATATCTTTATCACCGGCGCAACCACGCTTCACCGCCGCGTTCAGGGCATTCAGCCGGAGCGCAACACGGTCTTCTTCTTTGACTTTGGTGACTTCACCATCGGTCATCTGGGAGACCTGGGCGAAGTGCCCTCCCAGTCCGACATCGAGGAGCTTAACTTGGGCGAGGTCGATCTGTTGATGGTGCCGGTTGGCGGCGGTGCAACGTTGGATCCCACGCGGGCCGTGGATGTGATCGGTCTGTTCGAGCCAAGGCTGGTGGTGCCGATGCACTATCGCCACCCCAGTTTGACAGCAAATTGGGCAGAAGATCTCGAAACGGTTGACAGGTTTCTCAAAGAGTTGGGTGTGTCTATGCCCGAACCCGAAGATATGCTGCGAATTACCAAGAGCAGCCTGCCAGAAGAGACGGAAGTAATTCTGCTAAACCCCGCCAGTTCGTAGCGGAGCCAAAGCTGTTCCTCGCGATCATGACGCTCTTGGCCTTATTAGCCGAAGAGCGTCTTTTTGTTCCTCAAAATACGGCTACTTCCCCGACTTGCCCACAAGCGCAAAAGGATGCTTCTTCTCTCGCCCAAAGCGCAGGCGTTTGCGCAGCCATGTCTGGAAGAAAAGCGGGCGCAGCTCGCGCCATGAACTGTTCAGCGTCTCCTCTGTCATGGCACTCGCTGGCAATCCCTCCTGGCGGCTAAAGCGGTAGTGAACATAGACCTCGGTAATCTGGTCGAT
>JAAUPU010000533.1 GCA_012032975.1 Caldilineaceae bacterium
GTGAGGTGGAGGCGAGGCCGGTTCCACAGACCGTTTGTGTTGTGGGCGCCGATTGAATGAAGCTGGTGACGATCTTCGACTTTTAGGGAATGATTGCCGCGAAGTAGACGAGTGGTCAGGCCAAGGATCATGAACGCCTGACAGGGTGACAGGATAACGCCCCACGCTCACCGCTTACCTTGTTCTATCATTCGTGGCTGAAGGTTTCGATTCTGCATGTTGGAGATGTGTGAACTATGACCGTGAATGAGTTGACGAGTGCCGAGGGCAACTCGGCCCCACTTGACGATGAGCGCCCTTCTGTTTTGGACCGCTCGCTGTTCGACTTCTTGCGTTTGGACTGGGAGACTGTCGCCTGGCTGTTGCTGCTGACCGTGGCAGCCATCGCCCGCTTCTACGATGTGGGCACACGCGCGATGAGCCATGACGAAAGCTTACACGCGCTCTACTCCTACTATCTTTATGATGCGGGCAACTACACCCACAACCCCATGATGCACGGCCCGCTGCTCTTTCACATCAACACACTCTTCTACTTCCTCTTCGGCGTGACAGATGCTACGGCGCGCCTCGGCCCCGTGCTGGCCGGCATCGCCGTGGTGGGCATGGCCTGGTTCTATCGCCCCTATCTGGGACGTTTGGGTGCGTTCTTGGCCGGCGTCTTGTTGACAGTCAGCCCCAGCCTGCTCTTCCACAGCCGCTATATCCGCAATGACATCTATATCGCACTCTTTGTGCTGATCTGGATATATGCGGCGTTTTCGTTTCTTGGATGCCCGGCCCGGCCATCGCTCGCGTTGGGTTGTGCTGCTGGTGTTGGGCATGGCGCTGGGTTTCGTCACCAAAGAAAATCACTTCATGGCCGGCGCGATCATTGGCGCGTTCTTCGCGAGCCTGGCGCTCTGGCAGGTGATCCGCACCTATTTCTTCATTGCGATCACTCCGATGGCCGTGGCTGCTGGCGTCTTTCTGCTTCTCCCGGAGCAGGAGAGTTCGACCTTGCAGGTTGCGGTGCTGGGCTTGGGCGCGCTGGCGGCATTGGCGCTCTTGGGCTATTTCCTCTGGCTGGGCGGGTGGCCGGCGTTGCGTCGCAACCCCAGCGCGGATCTGGCTGTGCTGATGGTCACGCTGATCATGCCCTTCACCGCGCCCTTCGCACACCATTTCTTTGGCTGGGATCCAATGGCATTTGCCGCCCCTCTGGATATCGGACGCTCGGCTGGGCTGGTCCTGCTGTTGACATTGGCCAGCGTGGCCGTTGCCTACTACTGGTTTGGCAGGAGAGAGAACCCAGATGCCTTGCCCGACGGCCTTGCAACTTCAACGGACGAGGAGGACCAGGTCAAGCGTGCGCTTGTGGAGGCCAGCCTGACCTTTGGGCTTTGGGCGCGCGTGATGGGGTTGTTCTGGGCGATCCAGGTGCTCTTCTTCACGACTTTCCTGACCAACACGCGCGACGGCCTGGCCAGCGGTGTGGTGGGCAGCCTGGGCTATTGGCTGGCCCAACAAGAAGTGCAGCGCGGCAGCCAGCCCACCTATTACTATCTGCTGTTGGGCGGTCTCTATGAATTCCTGCCCATGCTTCTGAGCGGGGTCGGTATCGCAACCGTGCTCTACTGGCTCTGGCGCGACGCCAAGTGGGATCCAATCCCGGCGGCAGACCGCGTCTCGCCAAAGCCACACGGCGATGGAACCCAACACTTCTATGGCGAAGGCGTGTTGCGGGTCAATCGGGTCTACTTCGCAATCTTCTCCATCTGGTGGATATTGGGGAGTTGGGGCGCATACACCTATGCCGGTGAAAAGATGCCCTGGCTGATGACCCATATGGCGCTGCCCATGTGCGTCTTTGGCGGCTGGTGGCTGGGCCGGCTGATCCATCGCATCGATTGGTCGCGCGCCCGGCGTAGCCACGCAGTCTGGCTGATTGGCGTGGCGCCCGCATTGATCTTTACGGTTGTGATCCTCCTTCGTCATCGCCCGGATTTGGCCGAACACTGGCTGCCCTTTCTGGAATCATGCAGTGGTTTGTCGCGCTGGGCGTGCTCGCCGCGCTGGTTTACCTGCTGCTGCGTTGGTCCCAGGCGGTCGGCTGGAAAGAGGCGGGCCGGCTGCTGGCACTGGGTATCGTGGGGCTGCTCTTCCTCTTTACGATCCGTTTTTCCTATATGCTCAACTACATCAACTACGACCTGGTCACCGAGTATCTGGTCTATGCCCACGGCGCGCGACCATCAAGCGCGCGCTCAACGAGATCGACCTGATCAGCGAGCGCACGGTTGGCGGGCGCAACATCGTCGTCGCCTATGACGACGAAAGCTCCTGGCCCATGAGCTGGTATATGCGCCTCTACCCCAACAGCAAATTCTACGGCGCCAATCCCAACAGCGATTCCATGTCCGCGCCGGTCATCATCGTTGGCCCCAAAAACTACGAAAAGGTGCGCCCGTATGTGGAGCGCGACTATGTGAAACGCACCTACCAACTGGTCTGGTGGCCCGATCAGGGTTATTTTGGCCTGACCTGGGGGCAGGTTTGGGATGTGCTGCGCGACCCGCAGCGGCTGAACCGGCTCTTCCAGATCGCATTCTATCGCCGCTATTACGAGGACGACGACCCGACCAAATTGCGCGCCTTGAGCCAGTGGCCCAATCGCCACGATTTCGAGATGTACGTGCGCCGCGATATCGCTGCGGAGATCTGGGATCTGGGCGTTGCGCCGCTGCTTGCCGGCGCAGACACGGTGAGCGTGCCCCCCGAGAAGGAGATCGATCTGGCCGCCTTCGCACTCTACAACGCAGAATACGATGGCCTGCCCTTGAACGTGCCCCGCTCTGTGGCTGTCGGCGCAGACGGCCAGCGCGTCATCGCAGATTCGGGCAACCACCGCATCGTGGTGCTGGATGCTGAGGGCGGCCTGTTGCAGGCGTTTGGCAGCCATTGTCGGCTTGGCGAAGAGGAAGCCGGCGGCTGCGTGGACCCGGATGGCGACGGGCCTCTGGCTCTGGGCGATGGTCAATTCTTCGAGCCTTGGGGCGTGGCCGTGGATGATCAAGGACGAATATTTGTGGCGGACACCTGGAATGGTCGCATCCAGGTTTTTGACGAAGAGGGCCGCTTCTTGCGCAAGTGGGGCGTCTTTAGCGGCACCAACGGCGAACTGGGCGACGCCAATCTGCTCTTTGGCCCGCGCGGTCTGGAAGTCACGTTGGATGGCAATCTGTTGGTTGCGGACACCGGCAACAAGCGCATCCTCAAGTTTACGCCCGAAGGCGAGCTGATCCAGCAGATCGGCGGCGGCGGTGTGATCCTGGGCCGCTTCGAAGAGCCGGTGGATGTGGCCGTACACCCCACCGACGGCAGCATCTACGTCTCGGATTCGTGGAATCGCCGTATCCAAAAGTTTGACGCCAACCTGGGCTTTCCCAGCGAAATCCTGGTGCCAGGCTGGCAAAGCCAGGACATCTACGACAAACCTTACCTGGCCGTAGCGGCCAACGGCGATATCTATGCCAGCGACCCGGAATACTTCCGCATCCTGGTCTTTCGACCCGATGGTGAACTCAAGGCGGCCTTCGGCGATTATGGCACGGATATTGGACCGTTTTGGCCTGCCCAATGGCCTTGCCTTTGATCCAACCAGCGGTGCGCTGCTTGTCGCCGACGCTGCCAACAACCGGGTCATGGCCTTCCAGCCCTTGCCATAGCGATATCCGAAAGCAGACGGTCCCGTGCCGTGAAGAATCTGACCTCGATCCGCCGATTTGCCCTGGGGCTGCTTGCCCTGCTCTTGGCGTTTTGGGGACAGTACCGACTCCGCGACTCG
>JAAUPU010000534.1 GCA_012032975.1 Caldilineaceae bacterium
TGAAGGCCAACCTGCCCAACGTCGAGGTGATCGAGGCAGAGAATGTGCCGGAAAGCGCCGACGCCGAACGGGTGATGGAGAACATGATCCAACAAGGCGCCAAGATGATCTTTGCCCAGAGCTTTGGCTATCTGGACCCGGCGCTCAACGTGGCCGAGAAGCACCCCGATGTGATCTTCGAGCATCCGGCGGGCTTTAAGCTGGCCGAGAATCTGGGCACCTATTGGGGCAACAACTTCGAGGCAATGTATCTGGCCGGGATCGCGCGGCTCGGTGAGCGAGAGTGGCAAACTGGGCTTCATCACCGCGTTTCCGATCCCCAACATCCTGGCCTCGGTCAACGCGTTTCAGCTAGGAGCGGCCTCGGTCAACCCCGATGTGGAGACGACCCTGGTCATCAATGGCTCGTGGGTGGACCCGGCCAAGGAGGCCGCCGCGACCAATGCGCTGGCCGATGCTGGTGTGGATGTGGTCACCATGATCGTCGATTCGCCACTGACCATTGTCCAGACAGCCGAGGATCGCGGCATCTATTCGGTCGGCTTCCACTCGGGCGCGCTCCAGGAGTTTGCCTCCGAGGGCTGGCTGACCGGTGTGAACTACACCTGGGGCGACCTCTACACACGCATGGTGCAATCGGTCATGGATGGCACCTGGGAGAGCGAGCATCTGCGTGCGGGCATCGAAAGCGACTTTGTCAACATGGCGCCTTATGGACCCGCGGTGAGCGAGGAAGTGCAGGCCGCGATCTCCGAGGCCGAAGCTGCCATTATCAGCGGCGACCTGGTCATCTTCGAGGGTCCGATTCTCGACAACGAAGGCAACGTGCGCATTGCCGAAGGCGAGAGCGGCGGCATCGAACTGCTGGACACGACCGACTGGCTGGTCGCGGGTGTGATTGGGCAGACGGAGTAAAGTGACAGGGTGACAAGGTGAAGTGGGTGACAAGGTGAAGTGGGAGACGGGATGAACACATCTGCGCCATCCTCCCTGTCACCTTGTCCCCCCCTGTCACCTTGTCACCTTGTCCTCCCGTCAGTAGTTACGGAATATGAAAACAACCATGACCCACCTCAACGCCGAACCAAGGCCGATCGAGATCGATCTGGACGAGACCGCGCTGATCGTGATCGATATGCAGAAAGATTTTCTCTACCCCGATGGGTATGGCGCGTTCCTGGGCAACGATGTGACCTTGCTGCAACGCACGGTCGCGCCGATCCAACGGGTGCTGGCGACAGCGCGCGCGAGAGGAATGCTGGTCGTTCACACCCGGGAGGGCCATCTGCCCGACCTGAGCGATTGCCCGCCCACCAAACTGACGCGCTGGCCGCCCGGCCATCGCATCGGCGACCTGGGACCGATGGGGCGGATTCTGATTCGCGGGGAAGAAGGGCATGCCATCATCGACGAGGTTGCGCCGCTGGCGGGGGAGATCGTGCTCGATAAGCCGGGGAAGAATGCCTTTTACGCCACGGAGCTTGAGAAGATTCTCGCGACGCGCGGCATTCGCACCTTGATCGTCGTCGGCGTCACCACCGACGTCTGTTGCAGCGCCACCGTGATCGCGGCCAATGACCGGGGCTACGATGCTGTGATTCTTGAGGATTGTGTAGCTTCGTATAGCCCAGAGCGCCACCGAGCAGCGCTGGATGTGATCAAGGCGCAGGGCGGCATCTTTGGCTGGGTGTCAGATTCGGAGCAGGCGTTGGCAGCCCTGGCTGGCTGATCGCTACTCCTGGGGCAACCCGCATTCAAAGCGGTGATAGCCAAACGCCTCGAAATCCTCCGCCGCGTATTCCCACACCAGTTGTTCATCTTCCATGCTGAAAAAGTCGAAGAAGTCCCCCGCAGGCCGCGGCGCGCGCTCTTCTTGATGCGGAAAGGGCGGCATCTGCGCGGGATCGACGAAAGGCAATTCTTGTAGACAGCCTGGCAGCCGCTCGAAGTGGAGCAGCAGCGAAGCGCCCGACTTCTCCACAAAGTGCTTCTGATTCATCCCCACTTCTGGCACATTGTGTCCCTCGATCTTGAGCGCGCCATCCTTCAGCGGGATGTGCTGGCGCATCTCCTCGGCAAATTGACTGGCCGGTTTGGGCGGCGGCACACTCTCTGCCGACCAGGGCACCGCAAACCAACCGCTGGTCGCACGTTCGTAGGGGTTGCGAACGACGGTAAAGATCAGGTAATCGCGAGCCTCTTCGGGCACATTCCAGCCGTGGTGAAACCCCACCCACTCGCCGTCGAAGTGGTCCATCAGCCAGCGGTTCATCGACTTGGAGCCGGTGCGCGGGATGCCGATGTAGACGTACTTCAGGGAGTGAGAAATGATCATCGTCTGTCTCCGGTTTTGGGGTGAAGTCGGACTATGACGGGGTCGAGGTTGCCAGATCGTGCAGCGCGGTAACGGTCTTCCAGTTGCGGGTTGTTGCGCGGATCTTGAGTTTGCGCTCGAAGAAGGTGTTAGAGAGTTTGGTGCGACCATAGCCGTTGGGACAAAAGATGTAGATTTCCTGTCCAGCGACCACGAATTCGTCCGGTTTGTGGTCGGGCAGATTTGCCTGGGCCAATGCAGATTCGGTTGGCGTTTCGGCGAGAAATGTCACGTAGAGCCTTGTGGGATCTTCGTTCCTCGTGGTCAGAAATGGGTTGTTCTCGACAACTTGCTCGAATTCGGCTGGCGTGCGGATCAGGACCGATACCTCAAATCCAAAGCGTTCGGCAATCGCGGCTTCGATGTCCCGCCCAAGCTCGGCGCCGTCCTCTTGGTCAGATTGAAAGAGCACATTCCCACTCTGAAGATAGCTCTGGATATTGGCAAACCCAAGCGACTTGTAGAGTTCGCGTAGTTCCGCCATACGCATGGATTTCTGCCCGCTGATATTGATACCGCGCAAGAGTGAAACGTAAGTTGGCATAGTTCCTGCCTCCTCCTGGGATCAGATACGCGCTCTGTTTCGTATTGTACTGGACGGTTGATATCGACGTCCAGGTCGATCTGCAATCGTGACACTTCAATCTGGTTCTCATATGCGGATGAAGTCAACGGTGTGACGCCGCGGTCGTCGGTCACGTGGATGTCTGTTCCCTGCTGCACCAGTCGTGATATTTTAGGAAGGTCGCCACGACTGGCGACAATTGCATTGGGTTGCATTTGACACCTTTGTTGTCGTCTCCCTTTGTGTCTATAATGGATGAGACAACTAGCCTGATGAAATTAGTGTAGAATTCATCAAGCAAGGAGTCCGAAATGAAAGTCAGTCAGCCGGCGCCAGCGTTGCAAAATGGGCCAACTAAAGTCAACGGGAATGGCCAGATCATGAGCAAAGAGCCAGATCCAGAGGTGGTACCCAAGGCAAAACGACGTCGATTCAGCGCCGAATACAAGCTGCGCGGGCTGAATGGAAAATGTAGCTGTCACCGACAGCGCCCTGCACTGTACAATGCCTGTGTGATTCACTGTCTCATCAGTGCGAAAGATTCAGATGGCGCCTCAATTCAGTTGGGATCGTCGAAAAGCTGTAGGCAACGAAGAAAAACATGGTGTCATGTTGGAAGAAGCGGCCTCGGTATTCCGAGATCCAACGGCAGCCATTTTCGACGATGATCGACATTCAGACGATGAATATCGAGAATTGATCGTTGGGCATTCCGAGAGGCACAGGCTGTTGATTGTCAGCTTTGCCGAACGCGATGACATCATTCGCATCATCAGCGCCAGAAGAGCGAACAAGAAAGAGCGAGAGGACTATGAACAATATCGAAAACGGTTTAGCACGCAACGATGAGTTGCCCGATGAAATCCACTTTGATTATACCAAAG
>JAAUPU010000535.1 GCA_012032975.1 Caldilineaceae bacterium
TGAAAAGGCGCGGCCCACCCAGACGCGGCCCAGAAATGGTTCGACTGGGCGCTGGAGCCGGCCACCCAGGAACTGGGTCCTCAGTACGAGGCCTATCAAGCCCCAACCGTCAACGGCGCGGCCGCCTCCCGCCCTGAACTGCTGGAGGTGAACCTGATCGACTACGATTTTGACTGGTGCGGCTCCAACAAGAAAGATTTCGTGGACCGTTTCATCAACGAGATCGCAGGCGCGGACAACCTGAAAGAGTAACAGTCCGGTTGAGATTCTGACCCACGAGACCGCGGATTCGACAAATTCGGCGAGTATCCTCTGATTGCTCTCAAGATACGCGACTGATTCCGCCGAATCCGCGGTCTGTCTAAAACGACATGAGTCATGCATGGGTGCGAATGTAGCGAAAGCAGACCGGTCGACGCTCTGGCGGCGCTGGCAGGAATTGCGGCTCATTGGACAAGATCCAATTCTGGCCATGGGTCTGTTGATCGTTGGTATTTTTGTCTTTCTCTTTGTGGCGCTGCCCCTCTTCGAGGTCGTGATTCAGGGTTTCTTCGCCCTGGAGACGGGCAAGCTCAGCCTCGAATACTTCTCCCATTACGTCGACGCCTACTACCGAGAACACGCCTGGCAAGTCGTCTACAACACCCTGGTCATGGGGTTGGGTACGGCCACGGCCGGCACGGGTGCTGGGCTTCATCTTCGCATATACCATGGTGCGTTGTTCCGTGCCCTTTGCGCGCTTCTTTCATATCTTCACCCTCTTGCCCACCATCTCGCCCCCCTTTGCGATCGCCATTGCCGCCATATTGCTCTTTGGGCGCAGCGGTCTGGTAACCAAGCAGTTGTTTGGCATCAACTTCACGCGCGGGGTCAATGACATCTACGGACTGGACGGCCTCATCTTCGTCCAGACCATCACCTTTTTCCCGGTGGCCTACCTAATCATCCGCGCCATGCTGGAGCGCATCGACGCATCCATGGAAGAGGCCGCGCTGAGCCTAGGCGCCAGCAAGTTTCACATCTTCCGTACAGTGACGCTGGCGCTGCTCATTCCCGGAATCGCCGGTTCGTTTCTGCTGCTCTTCGTCGAGTCGCTGGCAGACCTGGGCAATCCGCTTATCCTGGGTGGCAATGCCACCGTGCTTTCCACTGAAATTTTTCTGGCCATCAACGGCCAATATGACCAGCAGAAGGCAGCCGCACTCTCGGTCGTGCTGCTCATTCCCACGTTGACGGTCTTCATTGTGCAGAGATATTACGTCAGCAAACGCTCCTATGTAGCCGTCACCGGCAAGCCGACCACGGGCACGATCATGGTCAAGGAACCGCTGATTCGCTGGAGCTTCATCACCGTCACCTTTTTGATGCTGGCGCTGATCATGGTGCTCTATCTCTCCATCTTCCTGGGGTCGTTCACGAGGCTGTGGGGCATCGACTACTCGCTTGATTTCAGCCATTATGGGACCGCATTTGGCCGCGGGCTGAATGCCATCCTTTCGACCACCTTCCTGGCCACGGTGGCCACGCCCATCGCCGGGCTGTCGGGTATGGTCATCGCCTTCATGGTGGTGCGACGCACCTTTGTCGGCAAGCAGACCCTCGACTTCGTCTCCAATTTGGGTGGCGCCGTGCCCGGCACCATTCTGGGCATCGGTTACATCGTCGCCTTCATCGGCTCGCCGACCTTTGCCGTGGTCCTGGTCTACCTGATGTTGGCAGGCTACCTGGTCACCCGGGTGGCGGGGCAACGCTGGAAGCAGGTTGCGTTGTTACTCATGGGCTTTGTGCTAGGTTACGGCATCAACTGGCTGCCCTATCTGCTGGGTTTGACCGAAGATGGTTGGCGCTATTTGCTGGCGCTCTGCTTCTTTGCGCTGGCCTTGCTGGCCTGGTTTGTGGCCGCGCCGCAGAACCGCAGGACCGTCGTGATCATCCTGGCAGCGATGGGTGGCATGTTGGTCATCTATAACCTGACGCCGCTGGCGATGGAGCCGTTGGCGCGCTCCGGGCGGATGATGACCAACCCGACGCTCTCCAAGATCGTCGTCCGGCTGGCCACCTTCATCGGTGTCTTCACCCAGCCAACCATGACCATCCTCGGTTTCACTTATTTGGCCATCAGCGTTTTCATTGTGATGCAAATTCGGTCCAAGCTGCGCGCCTTGGTAGCCACGGCGTTGATGGCGCTCTGCGCCTCCCTGATCTTTTTCGGCACACCCTTGGCGTTGGTGGGCACGCCCTACATTATCATCGCCGCCTTTGCCGTGCGCAGCCTGCCTGCCTCGGTGCGCGCCGGCGTGGCCGCACTGCAACAGATCGACCCCTCCATCGAGGAGGCATCCAACAGCATGGGGGCCGACGCCCAGTACACCTTCCGCCATGTGACGCTACCGTTGATTTTGCCAGCCTTCATCGCGGGGCTGATCTTTGCGTTCGCGCGCCACATGACCAGCCTCTCGGCCGTCATCTTTCTGACCACGCCTGAATGGCCAATCTTGACCGTCTGGATATTGAGCGAGGTCGAACAGGGCGGGATGAGCACGGCCGCGGCCTATTCCATGATCCTGATCTTCATCGTTCTCGCGGCCATCGGCCTCATGTACTGGTGGCTGGGACGGCGCTATAGCGCCAGCGAGAACGTCGATTTGTCGATTGGCGCGGGATGAACCGGACCGCAGGAGAATTGCTGTGTTTCTCGAATTGAGCAACCTGAGCAAACATTTTGAGAGCCGTGACGGTGGCAAGATCGTGCGCGCGGTCGATAACATCGATGTGAGCATTGAGCGGGGAGAATTTGTGACACTACTGGGTCCGTCGGGCTGCGGCAAGACGACGACGCTGCGCCTCATTGCCGGCTTCGAGTTTCCTACCACGGGCCGCATCGTGCTCGACGGTGTGGAGATCAACGAACTGCCGCCCAATCAGCGCGACATGGCCATGGTCTTTCAAAGTTATGCGCTCTTCCCCCATCTAAGCGTCTTTGACAACATCGCCTATGGATTGAAGATCAAGAAGCGGAGCAAGACGCAGATCAAGGAGCAGGTCAGCCGTGTGCTCGACCTGACCGAGTTGCAGGGGCTGGAAAACCGCGCGCCCAATCAGTTGAGCGGCGGCCAGCAACAGCGCGTGGCATTGGCGCGCGCTCTTGTCATGGAGCCGAAAGTACTGCTCTTTGACGAGCCGTTGAGCAACCTGGATGCCAAACTACGCGTCCAGATGCGCACCGAGATCCGCCGCATCCAGCAGGAACTGGGCATCACCAGCGTCTACGTCACCCACGACCAGGACGAGGCCATGGCCCTCTCGGACCAGATTGTGGTCATGCACAACGGGCGCATCCAGCAGGTGGGCAGCGCCATCGAAATCTATCGCCAGCCGCGCAACCGGTTTGTGGCCGACTTCATCGGCCGCGCCAATTTCCTCCCCGTCCAGGTGCTGGAACGCACGGCCAACGGTTGGCGGCTGGACCTTTTTGGGCAGATGGTAGAGTCACCCGGCGAGGTCGGGGATGGGCAGAGCAGCAATAGCCAGGCCATCTTGATGGTGCGACCCGAATCGATCCGGCTCCATCGGCCGATAATCATGAGTGATGATCCCGCGCGACAGCAACCTGTCGCGTTTTTCGTTGTGTGATTCCTGGAGGACTTGCAACTCCTTGCGGTCATCGCGGCTCACCTCCGGCGCGGAGTACGGTGCGGGACGCCGACTGGGCACTCGGCGGCAAGCGGCCAGGGTGTCCTGGCGAAGGAAGCCGTTCGACGGGCGGCCACAGAACGAGCAGCAAGGGACATCGGCAGTGCTCCGCATCGGGGACGG
>JAAUPU010000536.1 GCA_012032975.1 Caldilineaceae bacterium
ACGCGCCTTTTCGCCGCTACTCAAGGCATGGGTGGGCCGCGCCAGGAGATGGTCGATGCCGCATTGTTGTGCGGCTTCGGTCACGCGCTGGCGCGTCTCCGTCTCTGAAAGGCCCAGATTGAGCGGACCAAAGCTGATGTCCTGGGCTATGCTGGCGCTGAAGAGCTGATCGTCCGCCTGTTGAAAGACCAGGCCCACTTTCTGGCGCAACTCGATCAGTCGCGACGATGATAGGCGAGTGGCTGGCCCTTGAAAACAACCGAGCCTGCGTCCGGTTTCAGGATGCCGTTGCAGTGCAGAAAGAGCGTCGATTTGCCAGAGCCATTGTGACCCAGCACGGCAATGCGCTGGCCTTTGGGCAGCACAAGCGACAGCCCGTCGAGCGCAGGTTGCACCGCGCCAGGATAACTGTAGCGAAGATTCTCGAAGGTGAACAGCGGCTCGTCGATCAAAAGAAACTGCCTACGCCGAGCAATGAGATCACCAACCCGCCCAGCATCCATACCCATCGCGATCGGCGATGTACTCGGATGGCAGCACGCGCAATGTTCCGTCAAAGCCGCGGCTGTCCAGTGCGATCTGCACACGCTGGCTGCGTCGATAGGCGTCTATGAACAACTGGCTGCCCAGCAATCCCGCACTGCGTAGCATCGTGTGGCGATTGCGAAAGCCAAGCCGGCTTTCCTGCGCGGTCATGATGCGACGCAGTGTTTCAAACAGCACAAAATAAATCGATACATGATCGTGATCAGATCGATCAGCAGTTCGGGCATACGCCACAAGCGGAGGAGTTCAACCTGGTCGATCATGGGTGTCGTCAGCGCCAGGAAGTTCATCGCGCTGACGCCGGCCAACCCCCGCAGCACGAGCGCAAACCCCAGTGCCAGCGTGGTCGGCGTCGAAGAAAACCAGAACGACCCCAAATGCAAAGCCCAGCCGCCGCTCGCGGTTGGCGCTCGCAAACTAATGCTCAACACCACACCGATCAGCGTCAAAATCAGGAAGACCACTTCTGCGGCCAGCAGCCGAACCACCACACCCGCTGGGATGCGGCCGCCAGAACCGTCAGTCCCGACCATCCACTCCGATGGCGAGCAGACTGACCGGCGGTGAATCCAACAGCAGCAACAGCAGGATGGTCAGTCCGGCCACGGCAAATTTGTAGCCTGGGTGAATATGTCGTATGCGATTTCCATAGGCGTATCGATCGATGATCTGCATTGCGTGTACCTGAGCTACGGCGCTTTCTTGCCGCGCATATAGCCAAAGCAGTAACCGATCAGGATGCCGCCCGCGGTCGCTTGCAGGGCAAAGAGCATGCTTTCGGTTTCACTGCCCGGCGGCGTCCACCAGTTGGTCGCCCACTGCGCGTTATATTCCGGCGCGATGCGCGCCACGACCTCTGACCCCACGCCGTCCGAGCCGCCAAACTCGCTGTCGGGAACCAGCACCAGCGGCGCTGCGCCCAACAGCACAATCAGCAAAACGAAAATCACGATGACCATGCGGCCCAGTTTCTGTGGCTGCGGCGACCGCTCCCCTGTTTCTGTCGTCATCTCTACCCTTCCCCAAGCCCAAGTTGACGCAATTCATTCGGTGCGTTGTTCTGCAATGCGTTGACGATCAGCACGGTTAGCAGCCCTTCGGCAATCGCCAACGGAATTTGCGTCACCGCAAAGATGGCTGCAAAGGTAAACCAGGAGCCAGCGATGCCGCTGATCGGGTCGGGGAAGGCCAGGGCAAGCTGCGTTGTCGTGATCAGATAGGTGGCCAGGTCGGCCACAAACGCGGTGGCAAAGACGCTGACCACCAGCAGCGCCCGACCCCGTAGCGGGCGCCAGACCAGGAAATAGGCGATGAAGGGACCGCCAATCGCCATGCTGACCGCGTTGGCGCCCAACGTGGAGATGCCGCCGTGGGCAACCAACAGCGCCTGGAAACCAACGCAATCGTGCCGAGGATGGTGGTCACAAAAGGCCCAAAGAGGATTGTACTCAGACCTGTGCCGGTCGGGTGGCTGCTGGAACCGGTCACGCTGGGAATCTTCAGCGCGCTCAGCACGAAGATGAAGCCCGCGGCCAATCCCAACAGCAGACGCTGCTCTGGCTGGCGAGTCACCAGACTGCGCACGCGCACAAACCCGACGACCCAGAAGGGGATCGCCACGATCCACCAAAAGAGCGCCCAGCCCAACGGCAAAAACCCCTCCATGATATGCATACGCACCGGCGCGGCCAGGGCAGGTTCGATGCCAAGCAATAGCAGCGCAACCATAAGTGTCAACTTAAGCGAGTTTCTCATGGATGTCGACGATTCTGGGTGCAGCAGGAGCCAAGCCCATAGCAGCGACGATGTCAACGAGATGTTGAAAGATAGGTTCGACGGCAAGCAAGGACGGCTGCAAAAACTGATGGAAATGAGAGAGCAAGAAGCCACGAATCAGTTTGTGAGCGCGTTCGAAACTGAATTCATGGATAGACCGCCCTGTTTTCTTGGCCGCCAGAGCAATGACGATGCGAGTGAACAGGTAGAAAATGAGAGCCGAATAGACCTCAATCATGATGCCATTCTTGGTGCGGGAAATGATGTTTTCCAAGGTAAGGACATGTTTGATCAGGTTGAAAAAGATTTCCACTTGCCAACGCTGCGCATACAAATCATAGATTAGTTGGGGCGTAAAACGGGTTTCAAAGATATTGGTCACATAGAAGCGCCACTGCTCTTCATGGAACAGACCGACTAGGCGAACATTGTCCTTGAAAGTAGGGTTCTTGGCTTTGGACAACTGCACGGTCAGGTCAATTTCGCCGACGGCAACGTGTTGGGCTAGTAAGTCATCGATTTCGGAGAGACGTCGCCCCACCAAATGTTGGAAGTCATCGGCGGCAACTTTGATGATGAGCGGGTCACAATTGCTCTTGAGACGCATCACAAAGAAACTGCCGGCGTCAATGATCCTCTTCATCAAGCGGAAAGACCAATAGCCCAAGTCGACCAGATAGAGGCAGTTGGCTTCCTTGGTTACAAAGGAGAAACGGCTGTCATGGCGTTTGCCGTCACTCACTTGCAATTTGCTGACTGCCGCGGTCTTCAAGGAGTATTTGGTATTTAGCTTGAGGCTGGCATGCCCTTGGTGGACACTGTTGAACACGCTCTCCAGTTTCTTACAGAGTGCAATAACGCTGCCGTCTACGGCAAAGGCTTCCTTGAATTGGCCCAGATATTTCTGGTCTCGGACATCCAGTATCTGCTCATATCGAGCAAGCAGGTGATTGTACACGCCCCGAAACAGGTACCAGTCGATATCTTTGAGCCGTTTGCTCACCGCAGTTTTCGACAGCGTGGACACGCTGGATTCAGGAAAGAGCAGCGCAATGGCACCCAGAAAAAAGCCAATCAACTGCAGCAATGATCCCCGGCGGGACGGTTCAGCCGCAGAAAAGATCATCAGCCAGAAAAAGCAGCGCACAAACAACTTCCGTTTTCTTTCGTCTTGGACGTGGTGTTTGGCAAACAGCGCCAACAACTCCTCGTCCGACAAAATCTCTTGGAATGCAATATGGTCTTTCTTCAGTGATTCTTGTATGCTTGACATCTGGGCTGTCATTTCTCCTCCTTCGCATCTGATTGGTCTCAGTGCACCGGAGTGAAATGATAGCCCTTTTCTACTGAAATTACCTCATGATACGCAGCACTATTCGTCAAAAATGCTTAAGTTGACACTTATGATTGTGCGATATGGTGGTGATATCCCGAGACGTTTCCGCATATTGCCGGTTCCAGGCTAGAAGAGCATCCCATATGCTGAAAAACG
>JAAUPU010000537.1 GCA_012032975.1 Caldilineaceae bacterium
ATGGCTCTCGCTGCTCATTCGGCCGGCGTTGCTTCCATCTGAGGCGCTGCCTCGACTTCGGTCTTTGGGCGCCGCAGCATGAGGTAGAAGATCGGGACGTTGAGCAGCAGAAGTAGCAGAATACCGAAAATGATCTGAATCATGGCTTCACCTGAATCTGGATTGTGGGTCGATACTGGTTACCGGCGCTGTCGAGCCAGAGACGGCAATGGCCGGCTGTTGCACGGCGTCGAGTATACCATAGCTGCATGAGAACGACCGCCAACTCGTAGGGGCGAAGCAGCGCTTCGCCCCTACTCTGGGTCATACGATGCTATGGACCACAGTCGAGGGTGGTGATCGCCTGCACGAGCCGATTGTCCACGCCGTCAAAGAGCTGCGCCTGGTTGATGATTTCTGGTGGGCAGGCCGGCGGCAGCGGGTCGGAGGTGGTCACGTCGAAAGTCATCACCAGTTGTTCACCCGGCTGTAACAGGCCATTCCAACTGACCGTGTGCGACCCCTCGTTGTACTGGCATTGCGGCTGGTTGTGGCTGCACGTCAGGCTCCCTTCCACAAATTCCACCAGCGGCGACAGTGGATCCTGCACCGATGCGTTGACCGGTCCGGTGGTGGTCGGATGGGCCGGCAGCGCGATGGTGTAGCCGAATTGCTCGCCCGCGCTGACCGTCTCGCGCGAGCTTCGCTTGACCGGCACACATTGCAGCGGCGTCTCTGTGACCGCCGCGTGGGTGTAGACGCCATCGTGGATGGTCACCAGGTTCTGAATCGGCGGCCAGGTGATGGGCACCCGCTCGACCGGCAGGAAGACCTCGAACTCGACCGTCTTGGACTCGCCCGGCGTGATCTCACCCTGCCATGAAACTGTGTGCGACGGCGCGTCGTAGGTGCAGGCGCTGCAACTCCCGACCACATAGTCGACCATCGCGGGCAGCGGGTCGCTGAAGCTTGCAGCCACCGGTCCGGTCAGCGAAGGCTGGGCCGGGATCGTGACCGCATACGTGTACTTGTTCTCCGGGATGACCGGCGTGGGTGTGCTGATCTTGCCGGCGATGCAGACCAGCGAGACCGCATCGTCGTCCAGCTTCCAGTGGACATAGTGATTCTCCTCGCCGTGCTGGGCGGCCTGCTCGTTGTGTTCGTCATGGGGGATCAGACGGAATGAATAGCTGCCCGGCGCCGGACAGGTCCAGGCTACACTCTTGGCGTCGGCGTCCTTGTCGTCGTCAGCTTCGTCGGCATCGTCCCGGTCGCAATCCTCGCTGCACGGGTCGTCGATCACAGAGGTCGATGTGACGGGGTAGGTTGGCTTGACGCCGCCGGTGTCGATGAGCGGGTTCAGATCCCAGTACCAGTGCTGCGGGATGTCGTCCTCGGCCGGTCCGTCGCTGTCCGACGAACCCGCGCCGCTCAAGGTCACTGTTTCACCTACGAAGATGATCACGCTCTTGACGCAGGCGCCGCCGTAGCGGATGCAGGCATCGGCCACCGGCTTGTAGTAGCGATGCAGGAATTCGTCCCAACTGTTCTCATCCGGGAAGCGCAGTCCCGGAATCTGCACGCGCGGATGGGTTGGAGAAGCCGCCGGTTGCCTCAAGATCGGTGCAAGGATCTCGGCATCTTTCGCATAGAGAACGGGCGACGGCAGCGGATTGTCGAAGCCACATTCGCGAGCTTTGTCACGATCCGGCGTGGGTTTGCAAAGTTCTTCAGGCAGCAACTGGTCGTGGGGGAAGTAGATGGTCAGCCCGTGCGCGTTGGGATGGGCGCTGCCATGTTCGTTGGCCAGCACGATCTTGCCGCTCAGACTCAGCGCCGCGTAGATGTCGCCGGCGTGGGGCGTTTTGTATGCGGCGGGAATCGACGAGCCGTCCACATTCTTGGCGAAGTGGCGTAGGTCGATGTAGTTCTCGTCCTGCATCTGCTCGCTCGGCTCGCGACCCTCGTGTTTGATCTTGATCTGCACGTTGTCCGCGGGATTGTCGCGCCCCAGCACATCTTCGACGCCGGCGCGCAGCTTGATGGCCAACGAATCCACACAGCCGACCAGCGCGTTGAAGAATTCGCACGGGTTGACAAAGGTGTCGCCGGCTTTGGGGTTGAGCCGCACTGCGCTCAGCGTGTGTTTGTCATCCTTGTGGCTCGCCGCCTCAAAGTAGGTATGGTACTCCTTCACCGCGTGTTTGCCCAGGGCGTCGGCATCGCTGTTCTTGGGCAGGTCGCAATTCCAGTTGGCGCCCTGACGCTGACAGAGCAGCCCGGTCAGAAATTCCTTGTAGGGCCACCCTTCGCTGCGGATGCGCTCCTCCGAGGCCGCCATCACATCCACCGAATCCTGCACCTGTCGCGCCACCTCGATCAACGCCATGTGGCCCATGTCGAAGCCGAGCAGGTCCAGGTTGCGGGCCACGCCGGTGCCACTCTTGTACTGGCTGCCCGCGTTGATCTTGCTCTTGACCTGTTGCAGCGCGGTGCGCAGTTCGAGCATCTCCAGCGCATCCATCTTGACATCCTGCGTGTCGGTGACGACCCGTTTGGTGTCGTTGCCCGGACCCAACGCCAGGGCCGGGTTGACCTTCCAGCCATAGCCGTTGCCATCACCCCAGACCACCAGCGCGTATTTCTGGGCTGGAAAATGGTCGATGCCCCAGCTCACGAATTTGCGCAACGTCTCCGGGTCGCCCATGTTGGCCTCGGCGCGCTGGGTGGTTTTCCCGGGGTCAACCAACGTCAGCACTTCGGCCGGCTGTGCGGCGATGGAATATTGATGGCTGTCGTTCTTGTGGTCCTTGCGGATGCAGTAGAGCACCGCATCGCCGCGATGGTCGGGGTCGCCGTTCTGACCCCGTTTGCCATCCCAGGCGTGCTCGTCATAGTCGACCAGCGCCAACACCTGGAATTCCTTCATGGACTCCTGGCCGGAACCGGTCTGCTCCATGTCGTTGATCGCGGCAATCGCCAGCGAATCCAGCCCCGCGGTCAGGGTCGCCGTCGGCAGCGAGTTCGGCGGGCATATAGACCAACACAGTCCACTCCTCCGGCGTGATCAGCCGAATCGTAAACTCGCCGGCCCCGCTCACTCGCCGTACCACCAAGAAATAAAGCCCATCGCGCGCCACCTGGAAGCTCATCTCCTCTTTGCCCCCGGCGGCCGCGGTGGTCTTCTTGATCTCGCTGTTGTCAGGTCGTTTTGCAATGCGCGGGTCGCCGGTCGCGCCAGCAAGGGCAGGCCCGGCCAGGCTCCCATAGCTCTCTTGATAGAGATAGAGATCGTAGTCCGCGCCGGCCGGCAGATCCAGGATCACTTTGTACTCCTTGCCGGCGTAGAGGTGCAGATGGCGCGCCCAGACTTTCTTGTCGCTGGGGGCGTTGCCAAGCGTATCCTTTTCTGTGGCGCAAAACTCGCGGGTGACCGATTCGACCGCGGCGTCGATCGCGACGCGCCCATACCCCTCGACCGGGTCTTTGCTCCCGCGGTGGAAACGGTCGGTGACGCCATCGCCAGCCGTGCCACCGTTGGAGCCGTCGTCGCCGGGGGCGTTAAACTGGCCGCTGCGTGGCCAGCCGGGGAAGGTGATGTTGTTTGCGCCCGGGCGTCGGGCGTTCGCCCGTTGGCAAAGTTGTCGCCCAGCGCAACATCCATGACGCCGTTGGCGCCCAGCACTGCGCCGACCGTCTCGCCGGCATCCAGCACCGAGTTGCAGTTATTGTCCCAATATAGCTCGTCCGCGGCGTTGCGTCCGCCGCTGTTGTCCTCGTCGTACCAGAGCACAAGCGGTGCGCATTCGCCGCCCGGTACTTCGGAAGTATTC
>JAAUPU010000538.1 GCA_012032975.1 Caldilineaceae bacterium
CAGGGAGCGACGCGGATAGGTGCGCATTCGATCATTGGCCCACAATCGCATATTGTTGACAGCACGATTGGCCGTCATTGCCATATCACACATTCAGTGGTCGAGGCGGCAATGGTTGACGATCGCTGTGACGTCGGCCCATTCTCTCATTTGAGAAAGGGTGCGCACCTCGCTGAAAATGTGCATCTTGGAAACTTTGGCGAAGTCAAGAATAGCTACCTTGGCCCTGACACCAAGATGGGAC
Organism: Caldilineaceae bacterium; assembly: GCA_012032975.1. The sequence goes on from JAAUPU010000538.1 coordinate 245, forward strand.
ACTTTAGCTATTTAGGGGACGCGTACATTGAAGGCAATGCCAATATCGGTGCAGGCACAATTACGTGCAACTACGACGGGCACAATAAGCACAAAACCACAATTGGACGAAATGTCTTTGTTGGCAGCGATACATTATTGGTGGCTCCAGTATATTTGGGGGATGGGGCGAGAACTGGGGCAGGTTCGGTAGTAACGAAAGATGTGCCATCCAATACATTGGTTTACGGCGTGCCGGCGCGCCCACCAAAAAACGCATTGACGGACGCATCATCAGATCCACATGAGGGTCCAGGTTGACAGTCCGTTTGGTGTTTTGGCCAGCGATCCGGGACAGCATGTGAAAATCAGGGGGGATTGTTCGTGCAGTTAGGCGTGTTCACCATAGTTGGCGGCTTTGCTCTATTGCTTGTGGGATTGGCTGCCGCTGCGGAGGCTGCACTGACCACTGCGAATCGCGGTGAGTTACGCTCCTTGAGTGAGGCTGGTAACAAACGCGCAGCAGTGATCGAAAGCACCCTTCGAGATGCATCATCGTTGTTGCTGACCACCATGCTGCTAAAGTCTGCTGGGATTGTGCTGACCGGGTTCGCACTTTCATCAGCGTTTGGCGGGTCAATAACGGTTCTTCAAACTACCCTACTCTTGGCACTAAGTTGGTTGCTTATCGCTGGCGTACAGGTTGCTAGTCGCGCGTTGGTGCTTCAACGTGCCACAGCCGTTTCGTTGCAAATCGCACCCTTCGTGAGTCTTTGCGTGCAACTATTTCGCCCGATCACGGCCTTATTGCGGGTTGGGTTGAAGCTCGGTAGCGATGGGGACGAAGTAACTGATGACACTATATTCTTGACGGAAGATGGGCTGCGACTCCTTATCAATGTGGGTGATGAAGAGGAAACCATACTTGATAGCGAAAAGGAGATGATTGCCAGCATCCTTGAAATGGATGTGACGGTGGTGCGAGAAGTCATGGTGCCGCGTATCGATATGGTGTCACTGAATGTTGAGACTAGCCTACGCGATGCGCTTGAAACCGTGATCTCGGCAGGACACAGCCGCATTCCAGTCTATGAAGGCAACATCGATCGCGTTGTAGGTTTCCTGTATGCAAAAGATCTCTTGAAGTGTTTTCGCGATGGCGAAGAGAATGTGATCGTACGCGAGATATTGCGACCGGCCTATTTTGTGCCGGTGAGCAAGAAGGTAAACACTCTCTTGCGCGAAATGCAGAAGCGACGAGTTCATATTGCGATGGTCGTCGATGAGTATGGTGGCACGGCTGGCTTGGTCACAATCGAAGACTTGATCGAAGAGATCGTTGGTGAGATTCAGGACGAATACGATCCAGAGGCCGACCTGCTGGTTCAAGCAATGGGTGCGCATGTTTACCTGCTGAATTCACGGCTAGATGTCGATTCCCTGGCTGAACTGCTCGAAATCGAACTTCCTGACCAACAGACAGATACGTTGGGTGGCCTGATCTACAATTTGCTTGGCCACGTGCCCGAGCAGGGAGAAATGGTGATGTTTGAGAACTGGCAATTTACTGTCACCTCCTTGGACGGTCGTCGAATTGACCAGGTTCGCGCTGAATTGAAGACGTCTCCGCTGGATCAGGTCGAAGCGTCGGATGTGGATGTCGATGTCGATGGGGCCGATGTGGACCGTAAAAGGTCGAGTCTACGATTTTCAGTCCTGGATTGGTCATGACCTCAACCGATCACCGAGGGCAGTCGATTCCTATATCCCAAGCGGACGCCAAGGAATTGGTCGAGCGCGCACTGCTGGCGCGCCAGAATGCATACTGCCCCGTACAGTCACTATGCTGTGGGTGCAGCCTTGCTAGAGCGTAACGGCACCATCCATGTGGGCTGTAACGTGGAGAATGCCTCCTATCCGGCGACAATCTGTGCGGAACGGGTGGCGTTGACAAGCGCGGTTGCCCAAGGTAGTCGCGATTTCGTTGCCCTTGCCGTCGCTACTTCGGACGCAGGCTCGCCTTGCGGTATTTGCCGACAGGTCATGGCTGAGCTAGGTCCCACAATGATCGTCTATATCAGTGATGATCGTGGCGTTTTTCGCACGACCGATGTCTCCTGCCTCCTACCCGATTCCTTCAACGCCTCCAGCCTGAAGCACGCGCCCCCCTCCCCATGAACGTTCCCGCCTTAATGGCAACATACCAATTGCGGCAGCGTGAATATCTGCTGCGGATCACGCGCGCCATGACGTCGCGGTTGGATCTGCCCAGCTTGCTGACGCTGATTCTGAACAGTGCAGCGGAGATGGTCAGTTGTCGTGCAGGATTGATCGCACTGGAGCGAGATGTGGTCAAGGCCAGCCAGATTGGCGCTGATTCGACCCGTTTTGAAATTCGCGCTACCTATAATATTGCCTACCGACTGCTCTCCGCCTTTGAGCCGTTGCTTGATATCGATACGTTGATAGCGTCCGACCAGGGCGAGGATGATGACGATCAATTTGGCCATAGCTTCTTGGCATTGCAGGAACGTGTTCGACAGGTTGAGGAGAAGCTCGATCTGCCTCTAGGACAGGTGGTCGGTCTTCCACTGCTCTTCGAGGACGAATTGCTTGGCATCATCTATCTGTTTCGAAGCGACTACGCGTTTACGCAAATGGATTGGCAATTGCTGCAAGGCTTTGCCAATCAGGCCGCGGTGGCCGTTCGCAACGCACGTCTCTATCATCAGTTGGAGACGGAGCGCAGTCGGTTGGCAACAATCATTGAGAATAGCGCCAACGGCATTATGATCTTGGATGCGAATCGCTTTGTGGTGGTGATGAACCAGGCTTTGGCCGCGATGGTGGGCATCGTTGCCGAGGACGCTGTGGGGCGCTCTTGCCGAGAGGTCTTGGCTCTGGATCAAGTGGTCGGTGAGGATCTTTGTCAGGCCGAGGCCAGTCTCGACACCCTTGCCAAAGACGGTGTGCGCTGCGAAGGCGACCTGCTTCGGCCTGGTGGTGGGCGGTTGATTGTCTCGGTCACCTACACGCCCCTGCACAATGAACTCGGCGAACTAGTCAACATCATCGTCAACGTCCATGACATCACGCGTTTTCGCGAAGAAGAAGAGATCAAGTCCACGTTTACATCGATCATAAGCCACGAGTTGAAGACGCCGGTGGCGCTGATCAAGGGGTATGCTCAGACGTTGGCGCGACCTGATGCAGAATGGGATCAGGAGACCGCACAACAGAGCCTGCAGATATCGAGGAAGAGGCGGATCGGCTGGAGGCGTTGATCAACAATCTGTTGGATGCTAGTCGTATCCAGGCCAGCGGACTGCGCCTGGATTATGCCGACGTCAACCTGGCAGCGCTTGCCAGCAAGCTGGCAGATGCCTACCGAATACAGACCGACCGTCACCAGATCGAACTCGACCTACCCCATGACCTGCCTCTGGTGTGGGGAGACGAGGAACGATTGCGTCAGGTGTTGACCAATTTGGTCAGCAACGCGATCAAATATTCTCCAGACGGAGGAACTATCCGTATCGGGGGTTGGTTTGACAAGGTTCCGCCTGAGAATGAACGGGTGGTCATCT
>JAAUPU010000539.1 GCA_012032975.1 Caldilineaceae bacterium
AGATGAGACGCAGATTTCGTTGCCGACTGACAGCCGGCCTGGCCAATGGATCATGGGACCAAGCCCAAGTGGAGAGACATACGAAATGCTTGTATGGCCAAACCACGCGGGATGGGCCACGTTTGGCCTTGACGACCTTGACCGATACCGCCTTCAAACACGTTTTATCATCGCGCCCGGTACACCCGCGGGGTACGGCGGTCTGATCATTCGGTTTTCCGACGAAGCAAATTTCTATCAACTGCTGGCTGATGGCGAAGGTCGTTATCAGATTCAAGAGCAGATAGAAGGCGAGTTCTTGACCGTACAACCGTGGACTGTCACACCCTCGCTCTACCTGGCAGGCAATCCAAACACGCTTACGGTCGATGACGACGGCGAAGAGATAAGGCTGTTGGCCAATGAGACTCTCCTCTACTCGATTCCATCAGCGCAGCTTCCGAGTGCCGATGTCGGCATTGTTGGCGGGGCGACAGGTGAAGGTGCAGCCAGCATTTCTTTTGAATATGTGCGAGTATGGTCAGACTCAAAGGTGGATGAGGACTGAACCGATGAAAGTCGAGTGTCGTCCAGCCATCGATCGTTCCCGCAGTTCGTTCGGTCCAAATAGCACACTCGACAGGGAATCCTGAATGGGAACTGAACCTGAAACGTTCGCTCACTTTTTGGCTGCAGTAGCCGCGCAGGATGACGAAGAAGCCGAGTCATTGGTGCCTGCTCTGGACCGTGAGGCAGCAAGCAGATTGTTGCGGCTTGCCCACGCGGCGGATCCGAATATTCGTTGGTGGTCGGTGCGCGCCCTGGCCGACTGCGGCGACGGCGATGCGGTCGCTGTCATATCAGAAAGATTGCGCGACGATGACCCAGCTATCCGCGCGACAGCGGCCCTACGCGCTTGGACATCTATATACTGACTATCCATGCGCAGTGACCGATGAGTTGCCGCGCATGGCAGAACTGCTGGCCGATCCCGATGGACTTGTGCGTCAGAGTGCGGTGAACGGTTTATCCATCTGTGGGGACGCTGCTGTCCCGGCGTTGACACTTGTCTTGGCGGCGCCCCACCAAGGGGCCAGGACGCGGGCGACAGGCGCACTGCGGCGGATCGGCACAATGGCAGCCGCTCGAGTTCTCTTTGGCCTACTGAATGATGAAAACTACTTGGTGCGCATGTATGCCCATGAAGGACTGGATGAAATGGGTCTCCTCGAGAATGTCCTGCTGTTCACATAAACTCATCGGAGAATTTGGTTCGCTTGCGGTAATTGTTGCCATAGCATATACTTCTGTGGTGACAATAGATCGCCAGTTTCCGAGTTAGGGTTTGTGATTTTGCACTGAAATGGACCTTGCTATCGATCTGGAGTTGCGTTATAATCACATGCGATTCAGAGGCACAGCGCAAAGACGTAGCTGAATCGATCAAGCTTCAGTGATAGGCAAATCAGTACTCTTATCCTTTTTGTAATCCGGTTTGCCCATCCAACAACGGTAACCTCATTGTAATATTCATTTGTTACCGTATCATTGTTCTTCTCACGACTTAACAGCGATAATTGGTAATTCGAACTTATGCTTCTGACAGATCAGCGAAGGGTTAGCCCGCGCACAAGGGGAACAAGAAGCCCCCGGTTCTTACTTATACTTCTTTCTTGTGCACTCGTTGCCCTGTTGAGCGGCTGTGTAGCAGCAAGTCCTTTTCAGGGTGTTGCTCCGGCAGAAACGGGTGTCTCCGACGCACTCCTCTCCGATATTTCTAATTTCGATTTTGCCCCAGAAGAATCAACAGAGGCTTCTGACGTGACGGCATTGGTGATCACGGAAGGTTCGCGCGCCAACATTCGCAGCGGGCCTGGGCTTGATTTTCCCATTGTCGCGAAGGCCAATCCAGATGATACCTTTGAAGTTGTTGGGCGCAGCCAAGATGGTGAATGGTGGCAGATTTGCTGCGTAACGCCTTTGGATGCTTCCGGTGATGCGGAAGACATTCCAGCATGGCTCGCCAAAGTTGTGATTGAGACCGAAGGCGATGTGGACTCTGTACCCGTGCTTCAAGCGCTTCTGCCTCGAGATCTGGAGGCGGATTGGAAGGTCGATTGGCAGTGTGGGTCTGAACGCTGTGAGGTCAAGAGTTGTACCGCAGATATTCAGGCTACGGTGGCTGATACGGCCCAGGACGCCAAGTTCTTGTCAATCGATCATAACGTCGAATGGGACGAATCTTGCTTTTCGACTGATGCCTGGACGTTCGAGGTAGACGAGTTTACGGGTCAAGAGCGTAGCGGAATATTCAACGACAATTTTCTCTACAACTATTGGCTCGGCGCCAATCCGGGCGAGGCCACAGATGTTTTCACACTGGAGGATGGCCGCCAGGTTGTTGTTGTCTGCACCGGTCCCCACGAGATTGAGATTGACGAAGACGATGGTTGGACCACCAAATACGAAGGGGACACCTGCTACGATCTGCGCACCGGGATGCTGGTATTACTCTCCTATACCAAGCGATGGTTGTTCAGCGGTGAGTATGACGGTGAGACGTACGACAAGGCTTACTTTGGCGATTATGAGTCGCTAGAGCAGAGCTTGGTGGGGACCAACGCCGATCTCTATTATTTGCCCAATCCCCTAAACTTATTTCCTATGCGGTTCCACTAGCTTCGGCTAGTTGACCATAAGTAGTTGTTTTATCGATGAAGTATTCTTCCATCCATCTACATCATTATTGTGAGTCACGAAAAGGAGCTTAACATGACTCTAGGCAAGCGTTATCGAGTACTCTTTGCGCTGCTCATGGTTGCTGTGCTTCTGATGCCTGTCACGGTCTTCGCTGGCGATCCGCCGCCGATGCCGCCCGTGAAGGCCATCACGCCACCGCGCCTGAGCCCTCCTCCCATTCCCCACAGCATGGTCCTAAACCCGAACAACATCTATAACTACCTGGTCTCCAACCTGCCGGCGCCCGCCGCCGAAGCAGACGCCGCTGATGGCAGCGCCAATCAGCAGTCGCCTGGTCGGTATGTCAAGCAGGTCCGAACCAGCGTATCCAATGGCCTGACCCTCTATCCGACGCCGATGGTCTGCAACAATTTCAACAAGGGTGGAGACTGGGCATCGAATGTCAATCAGGCGCCACGTGTCGACATCTGGACCGATTGGTTCGCTGGCTGGGGTCCGTTCGCAGTCGATGATGGCTACTATCAGGCCAAGAACACCGTCTTCAGCCTGGAGCGCTCTGTAGGCCCTGGCGTGAACTACGGCAAAGACAACCATGCCGCCAAGATCGGCAGCTACCAGCCGTATGCCGGTGGGTTCGGCAGCCCGATGATCTCCGTGCCCAAGGGCGCCAAGGTCACTGTCACCGTCAAGTATCTGATTGGCGACCACAATGACAAGGGCTTGGACGTCGATTGGGCTTCCATGGGCATCAAGCGCGACGCAGAAGGCCCGTGGGCCAAATACGTCAATGGCTACGTCCGTGGTCAGTGGGCCGAGCTCAGCAACGAAGTCTACGCTGGCGACAGCGGCAAGATCATGATTCTGTTGCAGGGTCAATCGCCCGCCGCAGTGAATTCGAACATCTACTTTGACGATGTGACCATCCATGTCTATGACCACAACAAGGGTCAAGGTTACTACGTCGAAAGCTGCATGTACGAATAGTAATGACCTGTGTTCCTGACCGTGAGGTTTAGGGATTGAGAGAAGAAAGAGGCCGGTGCATACGATGCACCGGCCTCTTTCTATGTCATCCCCTCACACCGTTCGCGGCGGAGGCCACAACTGAGTCTACCTCTGCCAGACG
>JAAUPU010000540.1 GCA_012032975.1 Caldilineaceae bacterium
TTCAACGAAGGCTATTCCGCCACCGCGGGCGAGGATTGGACTTCGCCCGGCGCTTTGCGAGGAAGCGCTGCGGCTGGGGCGCATTCTGGCCGAGCTAAACGCCCCTCGAAGGGGAGGTGCATGGCCTGGTTGCGCTGATGGAGATTCAAGCGTCCCGGCTGCGAGCGCGGGTCGGACCCTCTGGCGAACCGATCCTTCTGCTGGATCAGAATCGCAGCGACTGGGATCAACTGCTGATCCACCGAGGGCTTACTGCGTTGCAGCGAGCCGAAAAGCTGGGCGGAGAGTTGGGACCATACAGATTGCAGGCGGGCATTGCAGCCTGCCATGCCCGCGCGCGCAGTGCAGACGAAACCGATTGGGAGCGGATTGCCGCTCTCTACGATGCGCTGGCCCAACGGATGCCGTCGCCCATCGTGGAGCTTAACCGGGCGGTGGCGTTGGGGATGGCCTATGGTCCGGCGGTGGGGCTGGCGTTGGTCGACCTGCTGATGGGGGAGCCGTCGCTGGCAGACTACCATTGCTGCCCAGCGTGCGCGGCGATCTGTTGCTCAAGGTCGGTCGCTTTGACGAAGCGCGTGCCGAATTTACACGGGCCGCGGGACTGACCCAAAATGCACGAGAGCGTGAATTGCTATTGGCACGCGCGCAACACGCCACCACAAACGTTTCCTCGTCCTGACCTCGGAACTGAATTCACAACCTACACAGAGTGCAAATAGACGGTGATCTACGCGGGTTGCCGCGTGAATCACCGTCTATTTGCGTCCATCGACGGGTCTATTCTTCGCTATTTCGCCGACCACGACCCGATTGCCCAAAACTTCACACAGTCGGACCGCGAGCTACTCATGCCTGGTCTGCCGGCGGCGCATCTTCCCCGCCCGGTGGCAATTCCTGCCCATCTGCGGGTGCGTCTTGCTGGTCGGGAGGAGTCTCCTCTTCCGGTGTATCGGCAGGTGTTTCAGTCGGCGTTTCAGTCGGTGTCTCGGTTGGTTCCGCGGTTGGCGTGTCAGTTGGCGGCGGTTCGGGCGTGAAGGTGGCCGTCGGCAGGATGACTTCTGTTGGCGTCGCGGTGGGAGGCTCAGGCGTGTGGGTCTCAGTTGGCGTCGCGGTCGAAGTCATCGTCGCCGTGGGATCCGGCGTTGCCGTGGACCTCTTCGGTGTCTTCGTCGCCGTGGATGTGGGCGTCGGTTTCGCTGACTTTGGTGTTCTGGTCGCGGTCGGCGTCATTGTCGGCGGCTTGGGTGTCTTGGTCGGCGTCGCGGTCGGTGTCGCGGTCTCCGCCGTACCCGCCTTGCTGCCGCTCGAAGTGACTGCGGTGTAGGCGAAGACCCTGCTGGCCTGGGCGCCGAAGTCGTCGGTGGCAACCATGACCAATAGTTTACCCGATTCTATCGCATCGCCGTTGGGCCAATCGCCTGGCATGGAGAATGAGAGGCTGTAGTCGCCGGCGCCGTCGGTCGAACCGGTCGCATACTTCTGCGCTTCGCTGCCGCCGCTGCCGCCGTCGAAGCTGGCCAGCAAGACATTGACCGTGCTATTGGCCGGGAACCCACCACCGCTGGCGGTCACGTCGGTTCCCTCGCCACCGGAGGAGGGGCTGAGCGAGACGTAGGGATTGGGTGTAGCGGTCGGGGGCGTCAACGGGGTTTCGGTCGGCGTTGGCGTCTGGGTCGGCGTCGTCGTGATCGCCGGCGGTGTATACTGGAAAACCGCGCTGGTCTGGACGCTGAAATCATTGGTGGCGACTTGAACGACGATCTCGGTGGAGAGGATGGGCGAACCGTTTGGCCATTGCGCAGGCATGGCGATGGACATGCTGTAGTTGCCATTGCGGTCGGTGCTGGTCGATTCGTATTTTACCGGCTTGCCCGCGCCGCCAGCCGAGCCATCGAGCAGGCCCAGGTAGAGGTTGACGGTGGTATTGGCCGGGAAGCCGCCGCCGCTCACGTTCACGTTGGTATTGGCGCCGCCCGAAGAGGGGTCCATATCGATCGATGGATTTGGCGCTTCGACGAAGTAGTCGAAGGTTGCGCTGGCCTGATCGCCATAGTCGGTGGTAGCGACCAGGAGAACAAGCTTGCCGCTTGGGATCAACGTTCCATCCGGCCAACGGGATGGCATGGCAAAGGTCACGCTGAAGTTGCCGTCGCCATCGCTCGTGGTTGTGGCCACTACATCCGGTTGGCTGGCCGCGCGGATGCCCGCCACCATGGCAAGGTTGACGACCAGGTCGGTGTTGGCCGGGAAGCCACCGCCATCCAGGGTCACCTCTGTGCCGGCTCCACCAGAGCGCGGCGAGATCTGCACATACGGGTCGTCAGAGACCGGCGGCTTTGGCACGCGATAGCCAAAGGTCGCGCTGGCCTCGACGCCAAAACCGGAGGTCGCCGCCAGGATCACCAGCGTGCCCGGTCGAATTTCAGCGCCATCGGGCCACGTGGCGGGCATTGGGAAGTTGACGCTGAAGAGGCCATTGCGATCCGTCGATGTAGTGGCATAGACTTTGGCGCTCTGTGCGGCGCGGCTACGCTGCGCCAGCGAACCCAGATGGATGTTGACCGTGGTGTTGGCCGGGAAGCCGCCGCCGCTGACAGTCACCTCGGTGCCTGCTTCGCCTCCCGATGGATTGGCGTCGGCATAGGGCGCCTGCGTGCGCGTAGACGTAGGCGTCGGCGTGCGCGTGGCGGTGGGGGTCGGTGTTGGCGTGCTCGTGACAGTGGGCGTGGGTGTGGGTGTGGGCGTCGCGGTCTTGTTCAGCCGTTCCCAGTCGAAGTAGACGAGGGCGCCACCCAGGTGCTCGTAATATTCGACCTCCATGCTTGTGTCGCCGCTCAGATAGATGTCCTTGGTATAGAGTTCCTGCCCCTTGCCATCTTGCCATTCGTCGATCACCAGGTCGCCGTCGACATAGACACGAATGCCATCGTCTGCCCTTGCATAGAGGCGATAGTTGCCCGAACTGAAGTCGACGGTGCGCGTCCAGCGGGCCGAGAAATTATCGTCTGGAATATTCGACGCGGGCGAACCGGCACCCCAATTGAAATCGATCTCGGGATCGTTGCGCACCAAGGTCGGATTGCCGGAGAGAGTTGGGTTTGACCAATACTCTCCCTTCCAATCGGGGTAGTTGCCGGAGGAGCCGCCCACACGTTCCCACCAGAATTTGGCGATGGAATAGTCGTAGGCCTGGTAATACTCGACACGCAGGGTATGGTCGCCGGCGCCGAGATAACGCTCGGTGGAAAGGGTTCGCACACTGCCATCCCGCCAGCTGTCGATGATCAGCACATCGTCCAGATAGACGCGCGTGCCGTCGTCCACCTCCATGTTGAAGCGGTAGGTTCCGCTGTCGAAGTATTGGGTGCGGAGCCAGCGCACCGAGAAGTTGGTCGATGGAATGCCGGGCGCGGGCGAGCGAAAGCTCCAGTCGAAGTCGATGGCCGGGTCGTTGCGCACCACGCGCGGGTCGCCCGAGAGGTTGGGGTTGGCAAAATAGGCGCCGCGCCAGTCAGGATATGATGTGACCCGTTGCCACCAGAAGCTGATGTTGGCCAACTTGGTGCGCTCGTAGTACTCGATGCGGATGTTGTGATAGCCCTGACTCAGGGTGCGCTCAGCCTGATAGGTGACACCGCTGTAGTCGTGCCATTCGTCGATCAGCGGCTTGCCATCGATCCAGATGCGCACGCCGTCGTCGCTGCGCACATAGAAGCGGTAGCTTCCTTGCTCGAAATAGACCGCGCGCGTCCAGCGGACCGAGAAAAAATTGTCCGGTATATTCGGCGCGGCG
>JAAUPU010000541.1 GCA_012032975.1 Caldilineaceae bacterium
GAACTCAATAATTTGGAGATGGTGGCTATTCGAGCTCGTACCGGGCGCGCAATTCGTCCCAAGTCAGCATTTCACCGGAGACCTCGGCGGCCAGACGTTCGGCGCCGGCACGGTCGGCAAACGCAGCCGTTCCCGAGGCCATGGGCGACTTGATCTGGGGGCTAACGACGAATGACGCTTGGGTTGCGTCGATCCATTCCTCGCTGTCGAAGTCGTGGGCATACCACGCGACCACCTGGCGGTCGGGGTTCTTCTTGACATGATTGAGCATGTCGCCGATGTCGTCGAATGCGATGCTCTCGTAGCGACCTGGCTCGATCTCGTGGGCAAGGCCGGCTGCATAGCGAGGGTCGCTGATGATCATGTTGCACTCGGCGCAGATAGTTTCGCCGTAGCGAATCTCCGGCGGCGCTGCTTCGGTTTGGCCAGGCGCACAGGCAGCCAGCGCCAACCCAACTGTCAGGCTGGCAATCAAACTGAAAAGAAGTCGAAACATGAAACGATTCTCCGGTGAAGGGGACGGGGCAGCGGTCGGCACCATCAGCCGCTCAAATGTCGCCCCTGTAGGCAAAACGTAAATAGGCGAGACCAGCCGGTGCGATGATCCAGATCGCCAGCGTGGCCAGAAAGAGGGCAAAGAGTGTGTTGCCAAAATTCTGAAATGCGTACAGCCCGGCTGGACCCAAAATGTCCAATGTGTTCTGGATGTTGAGGATCGCGGTCATCTTGAAGACCTGCAACGGATTGGTCAGAGAGAGCCAGAAGAGGTTGATGGCAGGGATGCGCATGGCGATGGCCGTGCCCATCAGCCCCAGGTCACCGAGGAAAACGAAAAGCAGCCACAGAAACAGGCCGATGCCGACCGCGACGCCTGTGCGGTCGGTGAAGGCCGAGATCAGAAAGCCGATGCTCAACATGGTCAGCGCAAGCAAGAAGGCGAGGCCCACGAGCAGTACGTAGACGGTCGGGTCATTGGCGCCGGAGCCGCTGAGCGTCAGCACCAGCCCGGCGATGCCAAAGCCCAGGCTCAATGCAGCCAGCAGACTGAAGGCCAGCCCGAGATACTTGCCAAAAAAGATGTCGGCGCGGTGCAGTGGCTGGGCCAGCAGATAGGCCAGCGTGTTGCGTTCTTGCTCGCCGGCCAGGCTTTGGGCGCCGATGGTCAGCGCCATCAACGGCACGATCAGCAGCACCAGATTGATCAGGCTGGCGGCGGTGCGGCCAAAGCCGGCAAAGCCGACGATGCCCGAACCGGAGAGCGCCATGTAGGAAAAGGCCAGCGAAAGCAGCACAAAAGCCGCGGTGTAGAGCACAAACCAGCGGTTGCGCAACGCATCGCCGATCTCTTTTTTGGCAAAAAGCCAGACAGTTGCCATGTCCATATCAGCCTACTCCATCTCGAAATCGGTCACCGCGATCTGGGCGCGGCTCAGGGTGTGGATCGGTTCAGCTTCTGCGCGGGATGCACCATCGACCAGCAAGCCGACACCGTTGCGTCGTGCGGAAAAGCCATCCTGGCGCAACACATCGAGCGCGCTGTCGAGCAGTTCGCTGGGCAGGCGCAGCTTGATCTGGGTGCGCAACCCCAATGTAGCCGCCAACTCACGCGCCGCACAGGTCAGCTTGATCCGGCCGGCCTCCATCACGATCACCTGGTCCGCCAGGAGTTCGATCTCCTCCAGCCGGTGCGATGTAAAGAGGATCGTCTTGCCGGCTGCCTTGACCTCGGTCAACAATTGCAAAAACTGGCTGCGCGCGGCGGCATCCAGGTTGGAGGTTGGTTCGTCCAGCACCAGCACCGGCGGGTCGCCCAGCAGCGCCAGACCCAGCGCCAGCCGCTGCTTCATGCCGCCGGAAAGCGCATCCACTGGCTTGGCCGCGTGTTCGGCCAGGCCGACCTGGCCCAAGACCGACGGCGCATGGCTCACCGGGACCTTTTTGATGCGTGCGAAGAATTCGGTCGTCTCCAGCGTGGTCATGTCGTCGTAAAAGGCGAGTTCCTGCGGCACATAGCCGACCAGACGGCGTGCGGCCCGCCCATCGGTCGCGGCGTCAAAGCCGTTGATCGCGATCTGGCCGTCGTAGCGCAGCAGGCTCAACAGACACTTGATCAGCGTCGTTTTGCCCGCGCCGTTTGGCCCCCAAAGCGCCATCGCCTGTTCCGCCGGCACCTCAAAGCTGACTGCATCGACCGCTGTGAAGCGGCCATATCGTTTGCTAACCTGGTCGAACCGTATCATTTGGACACACTTCTCTTCTTGGCTGGACTTACAAAGACATTGCTCTCAGGGCTTCTGCCACGAATTTTACGAATTGCACGAATTTCTCTGGGACTGTTCGTGGCAAGGCATTCAGTCACAATCGATGTTCGCCCACATTTTTTCACAGATTCCGCAAGCAGAAGACTGAAGAACTGTGGAATGATTGCACTGTTATCTGGGAACGGCGCTACCCTGCGCCAATTCGCGACGATTTGCTCGCGAGGAGCGACGCCAGCCGACTGTGACAATCATCAGCGCCAGGCCGATCAGCACCAGCGCGATCAGCAAGTTGGTTGCCAGCGCCGGCTGTGGCACCAGGCACGGCTGGCAACGTTGGCGGTCGCATCAACGGGTGTTCGTCGGTCATCTTGGCGCGCGGGGCAAAGAGGGGAAATGCCTTGGCCGCAAGGTCGAGCGCCTCTGTCACCGGGCTGCCCTGAAAGAGACGTAGTTCTGGGTGGGTGGCCAGCATATCTTCATAGAGGCTTGTGGACGCATAGGGCGTCTCGCCGATCTGGTCAGCGTCGGCATCATAGCCCGCGTAGTCGCTCCAATAGTTGCCGCGCCCGGCTTCGGACCAGTCGTTCCCCTTCAACACACCGCCGCCCTGGATCGAAATCTGCTCGCCGTTTTCTTGAAAAATGTTCTCGGTGTAGAGGTTGCGCGAGACCAACGGCAGGAGCGTAATCCCCGCATCGTTGTAGGCAAACAGATTGTTGGCAAAACGCAGCGTCGAACTTGGATTGAGCGGGGAGTTGTCCACATAGGCGCCGATGCGGTTGTTGACAAAGCGATTGCCCGTGGCGACCACGTCGTTCATCTCTTTCAGACCGATACCGTAGCCGCTAGGTCCGCGGTTGTCGTGGAGCAGATTCTCGCGCAATTCCAGCCCGGTGCCATACATCGCAAAGATGCCCACCGAATTGTCACGCAGCACGTTCTGCTCGATGATCTGGTTGTCGCTGAACATGAAGTGCAGGCCGTAGCGCCCGCGCTCAACGGTGTTGCCACGCACCACGCCATTGGGCGAAAACCACATGATCACGTCGCGGCCATCGCTGACATGGTTGCCCTCGACTTGCGTGTCCGACGAATACCAGGCGCGGATGCCGTCTCCCCGGCGCGAGATGGACAAATCCATCGCGCCGATCACGTTGTCGCGAATGATGCTACCCGGCGCTTCTTTGAGATAGATGCCAAAAAGCACATCCTCCAGCCGGTTGTTTTCGATGGTCAACCGGGGGCCAGACCGGTGATGCCGGGGCGGACCTTGTGGCGCAGCTCGAACCAGTACTGGATCTCCGGGTCCTTCTCGACGCCGACGAGGTCGCTCATCGGGCCAGGGCCGCGGCCGACCAGGTTCATGTCCCCGCGGACCACGTTCCAGAGCTGGGGCAGCTCGTCGACGGAGAACTTGCGGATCCAGCGCCCGAGCGGCGTGATGCGCGGGTCGTCCGCCATCTTGAAGAGCACGCCGCTCGCCTCGTTCTTCTCTTGGAGGGCGGCCCGCTTCGCTTCGGCGTCGACGACCATC
>JAAUPU010000542.1 GCA_012032975.1 Caldilineaceae bacterium
GAGATAACTGATCCCGAATCAATTCGTTTGTGGGATACATGGCAAATAGGCGGCGCTTCCAGCCATTCACCAACGAGGGCAACTGACCGGCCAGGCTCTTGCCGTCGCCGGTCATGGCTGTGTTGAAGATGACGTCAGCGCCGTCGGCCTGCACCAATGCAAGATAGGTGTCGACTTGATGCTGTGATAGTTTCCAGCCCGTTGGCAATGAAACTTTCAGTTCAGGCGGAATATGACCTGCAAGTTTTGAGTAGACGGACTGTGTTTGAATTCTAAGCATTCTGATAACCTTGGTTTGTTGGGGTTCCGCCGATACTGGCCAGACGACCATGCTTCATTCTCGCACACCCACAGGGTAATTATTTACTCTCATCGAATTTGGCATACATTTCCTGCATTTTCGCTACCTCATTGGCCACTTCTGCTCGAATCTCCGGCCCGCCGATCACCACGCAGCCAGCGCCATAGCTCAACAGAATCTGCCGCGCCCGAAACAGGTTGGTTGTCGTTGCCGTCACGGGTATCCAGCCATCCGTATCGGCCGCGTGGATCTCCACGTTCTCGAAATGGGCCGTCACGCGCCCGCCCCTGGCGATGTGCGGTGCCAGCTTGTACGCCAGCGGCCAGCGTTTGCGCCGCGGCTCCTCCGGCGGCAGGCGCATCGGCAGCACCTCGAAGCCGTCGCCGAGTATTCGCCCCAGCCGGTACTGCTGCCATCGATTCTGCGTGAATCGACCGTATGGACCGGAAACTTCCAGCCAGTAGCCATCCAGGTAGTAGTGGCCGCGCCAGGTGTCGAAGGTGATCCGCCACGGCTGAATCGTGTGTGTGCGCGGGATTCCGTCCTCCTGACCGGGGGCCAGATACTGAAACTGGACGACATGTTTCCCCAGCGCCTCTTCCAACTTCCTATAGACATTGGGATCGATAAGCTCGTTGTCGCGGCGTTGGAGATCGATGCGAACAAGTTGACGACGCGAGGCGAGAGAAGCACGGGGATCTGGCGGCAGCCAACTGCTGATCTTCTGGAACAGCCGCTGGACCGCGCCGTGGTTTGGCGTTCCTGGCTCAAACGTCTCCAAGAGAAAGGCAAGCGTATGCAACTCAACCGGGTTCAGATCAACCGGCGAGAAGTCGCCATAGCCAAGCAATTGGTATTCTTGCTCCCTCCGGTCATAGATCGATCTCGACGCCAAGCGCCCGTAGCTCGCGTAGATCGTTCTTGAAGTCGTCCCGCACTTTGATCGGATCATCCAGGTCGTACAGCTTTGCATCCAGGTCATCGTTGACCATTTGTGTCAGATCGTCGCGGGAAGCAGGTTGGCGGCAAAGCACGCGCAGAAGCGCCATTCTGCGCTGCAATGATGCATGTTGAGCTTTCATAACAGTCGATTCCTTGGCTGAACAATCACACCGTCTTGACCGGCATTCCTGATGCACTCATGAACACGATTATTCGTGAAATTCCGACCGAAGTGCTGTTGCTCTCGGAAAAAGATGGCGTGCACTTTTGTGCCTTCGGATGGGTCGCAAGGATTTTACTCTCGCCTGCCCAACATTCACACCCCCAGCACCCGCATCAACTTGCGCACCGTAAATCGCTCGCGCAGGTAGTGGCCATTTTGTTCAGCCAGGGTCAACTCCGCATCTGTCAGCCCTAGACCGGCTACATCCACCGGGCCGCCGACCGTTTCGAGCAGCGCGGTCAACGCTGACGCGGAGGGCACCTGGCTGGCGATCTTCTGGATGTCACTCCAGTGGGTGAGGATACGCTCTTTGAGCGCGTCAAAAGCGCCGTCGTCCATATCCAGAAAAGGTCTCTGCTCCTGAATGATGGCCGGCGCCATCGGACCAAAGACGGCGCGGATTGCGGCCACCTCCTGTTCACGATCTGGCCGCGTCGCGGTTTCGAGCAGGTCAGAGAGCTCGCTGCGCGAGAGCCGCAGCAGTCGCTCGTATTGGCGCGCGATTTCGACGGTCGCCACGCCCACTTTGGCCCCGTGGAGGATGGCCGGTCGCCCTTCGTTGAGCAGCTTCATCTCCCAAAAATGTGAATAGTGATGCTCCGCACCGGAAGCCGGGCGTGAGCTGGCAAAATCCAACATGCAGAAACCGGATTCGATCAGCGTCTCGATCAGCGTGCGGATACCCGCTTCCGAGCGTGCGCCGATGGCCGCAGCCTGCTCGACACAGCGGTTGGTCGCCGCCAGAAAGCGCTGATGGATGGCCTCGTCATAGGGTTCGTTCCAGAGCAAGCGGCCCAGTTGCCAGTCTGCCAGCGAGGTATACTTGGCGATCATGTCGCCAAAGCCGGCCGCGATCATGGCCGGGGGCGCGGCGGCCAGGGTCGGCGTGTGGGCGAAGATCGCGGCCGGCGGCTGGGTGATGTAGGTCGTCTTGACGCCATCTACAATCAGCGGCGCACCGATGGATGCGAAGCCATCCACCGAAGGCGCGGTGGGGAGCGAGAGGAAATCGTTCTGGGTGCGGTGGCTGACGAAGCGGGTGATGTCGGTGATGGTGCCCGAACCGACCGCGATCAAAGTCTGTGGACGCCGGTCGATCTGGAGCAAGAGTTGCAGGATGTGTTCGGCGTCGGCCACCACTTCGTCGCCCTGGAGCAGGGCAACCGTCACGTCGAATCCTCGATCTCTGAGCAACCTTTCCACCTCCTGGCCCAACGTACGGTAGGTGTTGGCGTCGGCCACAATCACGCCGTGTGACAGTTCGGATTGTGTACAGAAGGCGGCCAGGTCTTCCAGAACTTGGGGGCCGATCGAAAGGTGAACATTGTAGGTGCGCTGCATCGTTTTGGCTTTCTTTTGTGAGAGATGGCTCGTGGTAACGGTTCAAGTGAGGGATTTTTGCCACGAATTACACGAATTTGTGTGCTGGTTTGGGAGATGATGGAATCTATTGGGCGATTGCAATGGAAAAGCTTTCCACGAAGTCACACGAAGGCACACGAAGTCACACGAAGGTGCGCGAAGGTTAAAGAGTGTGGCTTGGGATTTCTTCGTGTTTTTTCGTGAACTTGGTGGAGGCTCTTTATTTTGGGATCGCCTTAACCACGGATGGACGCGAATGCACGTTAATCAACGCGGATTCAAGTGGTGAATCCGCGTCGATCGGCGTGCATCTGCGGTTGAATTTCCTTCCATTGTTGCGTTGACCACAACAGAATTTCACGGATTCTGTACGGGGCAATTCGTCTGTTTCGTGAATTTCATGGCTGACCTCTGCGATTACCCAGCACACACCTTGTCCAATACATCGCCAAAGGCCTGCAACATGTACAGCATGGAACGGGCGCCCGGATCGACGTGGCCGCGGCTGCGCTCTCCGAGACGGGACGAACGTCCTTTGCGGGCGACCATGTGTGCGGTGGAGGCCGCGCCTTCCTCTGCCGCGGGGAGCGCCTGTTGCCACGCTGCCGCGACCCCAGCGCCGCCGGCCGCGGCAGACACCGCCGCATTGCCCAACGCATGGACAAAGGGCGCCAGCGTGTCGATCATCGTCTTGTCGCCTACGTCGGCCTGCCCCATCTGTTTGAGCGTCTCCAGACCCGCGGCCAACGCACGGACCACCGCGGATGCACCGTATGGGCCATCGCCCTGTGCGGTCAACGCCTGGCCTGTACTCATAAAAAACATCCCCACCAGCGCGCCCGATGCGCCGCCGGCTGCATCGGAAAAAGCCGCGCCGGCCTGAACGAGCAGCTCACCCGCTGGCTGGACATCCGGCTTCTCGGGCAGAGTGGCGCAGGCAGCCTTCAATCCGCGCACCAT
>JAAUPU010000543.1 GCA_012032975.1 Caldilineaceae bacterium
ATCTCGGACACCATCGTCCTGGATCAGGAGCGTTGTGTGGTCTGCTGGCGCTGCATCCGCTATCTGGAAGAGTGGGAAGACAAGCCACAATTGGGTCTTTTCGAGCGGGGCGGCGAGACGCTGATCGACATTCAGAACGGTCAGCCGGTGGACGCCAAGACCGGCGGCAACATTATCGACATCTGCCCCGTCGGTGCGCTGACCAATCGAGTCTCGCGTTTTAGCTATCGCCCGTGGGAAGTCGAGCGCACACCCAGCATCTGCACCCACTGCTCCATCGGCTGCAACGTGCGCATGGACAGCCGCACCCACAGCGTTCGCCGCATTGTCGGTCGCGAGAACATGCAGGTCAACGACCAATGGATCTGCGACAAGGGCCGTTTTGCCCATGCCTGGATCAACGACGAAGAGCGCCTGCAGATGCCGCTTGTGCGCAAAGATGGCGAGCTGACGCCGACATCGTGGGGCGAAGCGCTCCAGTTTATCGCCGACAAGTTGGGCGAGGTCAAGAGCAAGCACGGCGCGGCTGCCATCGGCGCCATCGGCAGCGCCAAACTCTCCAACGAAGGCAACTACCTGTTGCAACGTTTTATGCGCCAAGTGATCGGCAGCAACCACATCGATCATCGCGATGGTGGCGATGTAGCCGCGTTGCCAACCGGTTTGCCGGCGCTGGCAGACGTGATGAAACCTCAGTATGGTCCCAACCCAGAGGTAGACACGATTCTGCTCTTTGGCGTGGACCCAAGCGAAGAGCTGCCGATCCTGGATCTGCATCTCAAGCGTGCCGTACGCCGCGGCGGCGCCAAGCTGATCATCGCCCACCCGCGCCAGATCGAACTGACCCGCTACGACGGAGCTTTCCTGCAATACAAGCCCGGCAGCGAGGCGACGCTGCTCAATGGCTTGGTGCGAACGGCGCTGGCCGCATCGGACGACGAAAAGAGCCGCGTCGAGAAGATGGTCGCAGACGCGACAGATGAGCTGCTGCTCGACGTTTGTGGCGTAGACCCCGCAGAAGTGGCGCGTGCCGGTGAACTGTTGGCGCGCAGCGAAAAGGCGCTGATCATCTATGGGCCGCTGGTGGCGCGGGGCGAGCAGGGCGAAAACACCGTCAACGGCCTGATCAACCTGGCCACGGTGACGGGCAACTACGAACGGCTCGCCTACGTGGGCTGGACGCCAACAGCCAGGGCTGTCGGGATATGGGGCTGTTGCCCGACCGACTGCCTGGCCATGCTATGCTCGGCGATGACGAAGCTCGCCAGCGGCTGGAAGAACTCTGGGGCTGCACGCTGTCGACCGAAGCTGGCAAGAGCTATCGCCAGATGTTGGATGCGGCCGGCGGCGAGATCAAGGCGCTCTATGTCATGGGCGCCAATCCGGCCAGCGAACGGCCCGCCTGGAACAAACAACTCGACAAGCTGGACCTGCTGATCGTGCAGGACATTTTTCTGACCGAGACCGCACAGAAAGCGGACGTGGTTTTGCCCGCGGTCAGTTGGGCCGAGAGCGACGGCACATTCACGAATCTTGAACGGCGCGTCCAACGAGCACCGACCGCGGTGCGCGACCCGCAGAGCAAGGCAGCGCCGGATTGGATGATCCTCGACCACCTGGCCGAACGCATGGGGGCAAATTGGTCCCATGCGGATGCACGCGCCGTCACCGATGAGATCGCCACCGTCGTCCCGATCTACGAGGGATTGACCTGGGAAGCACTGGGCGATCAAGGATTGCAATGGGATGCGGCAGGGGTTCGTGCGCGGCCAGCCTATCGAAAAGTGACCCAGCCCGACCTGGCAGAGAGCGGCGAGCAAGAGTTCGCCCTGGTGACTGGCTCGGTGCTATTTGATGGCGGCGAACTCTTCAGCCGCACAGAGCAAATGGCTGGCATGGCGCGGGGAGCGGTGATATCGGTCCACCCGGTCGACGCGGCCAAGGTCGGCATGAACGAGGGTGCGTCGGTGATTATCAGCAACGGCAACGGCCAATTGACGCTTGTAGTCAGCCTGGACGAGACCGTTCAGCGAGGCACCGTCTGGATTCCTGACAGTTTGCCAGCTGCGCCAGTCGGCACGTTGCTCAACGGTCGCGAAGTCGAAACCGTGCAGATTCAGTTGGGTACAAGTTTAGGTACATAGGAACGCATGATGGAATGGGTTAACGTCCTGATTCTGCAAGTGCTGCGGGCTGTGGTTCTGCTTTTTGTGCTGCTCACTTCATTCGCATACTTGACCTGGGTCGAACGCAAAGTTCTGGCGCGTTTTCAGGTGCGCTACGGTCCCAACCGCGCGGGACGTTTTGGTCTTCTCCAGCCGTTGGCGGACGCGATCAAGGCGGCCTTCAAGGAAGAGATCATCCCCAACCATGTGGACAAACCGATCTACATCATCGCGCCGGCGTTGGCTTTGATCCCGGCGCTCGTGATCTGGGCGGTGATCCCGATCGCCAACGGCGTACCAGCCATCGCCGATGTCAACATCGGCTTTCTCTGGATTCTGGCCGTGGCGGGGCTGGAGAGCTACGGCATCATCCTGGCCGGCTGGAGCAGCAACAACAACTATTCACTGCTCGGCGCGCTGCGCTCGTCGGCGCAGATGATCTCGTATGAGCTTCCGCTAGGTCTCTTCCTGGTCAGCGTGTTGATGCTGGCGGGCAGCTTTAGCCTGGTGCAACTTGTGGAGACGCCGCGCGAGTGGTGGGAGTGGATCTGGCTCTGGCTGATCTTTTCCCTTCTTCTTCATCTCCATTTTGGCGGAAACCAACCGCAGCCCATTCGATCTGCCAGAGACAGAGAATGAGTTGGTGGCGGGCTATCAGACCGAGTATGGCGGCATCAAGTTTTCTCTATTTATGATGGCCGAATACATCAACATGATCACCACCAGCGCCATCATGGCGACCCTCTTCTTCGGCGGCTGGCGCGGCCCCTTCGCCGAAACGTACATCTGGCTGGGGCCTATCTATCTGGCGCTGAAGGTGTTTGTACTGCTCTTTATTTTCATCTGGATCCGCGCCAGCATTGGCCGGCCTCGCTACGATCAGTTGATGCGTTTTAACTGGAAATTCATGCTGCCGTTGGGCCTGATCTACATGATCGCGACTGCGGTGTTGACGGTGTTGTTCAAATAAGACGTGGTGTGTGGTGCGTAAATGGTGAACGCATCACGATCCACGGAACCGACCGAACTCGTCTCAGAACGAAGCAGGCAGGTATCAAACGTATGGCAATCAACGACTTTTTCAAAGGCGCCGTCGAGATCGGCAAGGCGATGGGGGTCACGCTCAAACATCTGACCCAGAAGCCGATCACGCTGGAATATCCGCGCGATTCGGCGCCGCTCTACCCGCGCTTTCGCGGCAAGCATGAGTTGCGTCGCTACGAAAACGGCATGGAACGCTGCATCGGCTGTATGCTATGCGAAGCGGCCTGCCCCACAGGTGCAATCTATGTCGAGGCGGCCGAAAACGACCCAAACGACCCGACGTCGCCTGGCGAACGGTTTGCCAAGATCTACGAAGTCAACCTGCTGCGCTGCGTCTTCTGCGGCGACTGCGAAGAAGCCTGCCCGACCGAAGCGATCGTGCTGGGCCACGATTTTGCGATGGCCAATTACAACCGTCGTGATTTCATTCTGACCAAAGAGCAACTGCTGAATCCTGGCGAGCCAAACGTCGTGATTCGACCAGAGTAGAGCCGCCAACCTGGTGTACGAAGGAACTGTCCGATGACATTGCCGGTCCTCTTTTTCATAATTGGTGGGTGCGCTCAGC
>JAAUPU010000544.1 GCA_012032975.1 Caldilineaceae bacterium
GTGGGCGGGGTGGCCGCGCTTCTTGCCGGGCCGACCGGCGTTGCTGGCGCTCCTCGGCGCGTTGGGAACGACGTTCGGCCTCTTGCATGTGTCGCTCGGCCCTCTGCATCGCTTCTGAGATCTTACGCTCGGCCTGGTTCATCGCGGCCTGAACCTTTTGCTGGACACGCGCGGCAATCTCTTCGCTGCCGCCCAGGTCGGCCAACTTTTCGTCCAACTGGCGCGCGATCGATTCGACCTGGATCTCGATTTGGCTGGCCACTTGTTGAGCAAACACCGCGGCCTTGCCCCCGAATTCGTGACCAAAGTCGAATTCCCACTCCTCTGAAAATGGCTGGTCGCTCCATTCGCCTGCCGTCACGCCGGCCATGATGATATTGCCTCCAGCGGTGAGATTGAGCCGGGCGGCGCCTGTGCCCATCACAAATTCTACGTTGTTACCGCTTGCGTTGGGGACGTCCAAGTTGCGGATTTTCACTGCGCCGCCACAGACCAAATGCACGGTGATATCCGCCGGCTGTGGCACGCGGCAGGGTCAGGTTGCCGCCAGCGGTGACGCGGTAGTGATGCTCGGCAGTGGGCGACAGTCGCAACGAAACGCCGTCTCCTGCTGTACCTTCCAGATTCCCCATCACGCCGCTCACCTTCAGATCGTCGCCAACCTGGTCCATGCGACAATCACCGAAGACGTCGAAGACGCTTGCATCGCCACCGACCCTCTGCACCGACAGGTCGCCATCCACCCGTTTCACTTTCAAGTCGCCGCCGACCGTTTCGACGCTGGTCGGACCGATGCGCTGCATCTGCAGATCGCCACCCACGTTGCCAACAAAATGCCGACCCTGCATCCCGACGATGCGCCCATCTCCGCCGACTGTTGCGATGCGCAGCGAGGATTGGGCCGGGGCATGGATCGTGCAGTCGCCCTCGCAACGGACATGGACGAGATTCTCTTCCTGGTTCACAAACAGCGCGCCATCGCCCTGCGCGGTGACCATCTGCTCTGTCCAGCCGTGGATGCGCAGGTCACCTCCCACCTGTTCGACCACGATTTCGGGCGATGCGCTGGTCTGAAGCACTTGTTGGGTCATTCGCTCTCTCCTTGCAACAAAGTCATCGCTTCATCAAAGGTAATCGATCCAGAATCCAGGTCGGCGAGGATCTGCTTGCGTTCATTTTCGGGCAGGTTTGCGGGTTCCTCCTTGCCCGGTTCATATCCCAGCGCTCGGATCACATCGTGCAGCCGGTTGCGCACAGTGGGATAGGAGATGCCCAACTCGCCCTCCATTCGACTCAGTTTGCCTTCGCAGCGGACAAATGTTTCGACAAAGTCAAGTTGCTCGGGCGAAAGCTGGGCAAAGGGCGCCACCGGCACCTGAAAACGACCCTCGATCGTGACATCTGTCTCTGGACAATAGAAACGCGTCACCACGATTTCCCCGCCCGTAAATGGGCATCCTCTCGGCAGTTGATTCATTTCTGGTGTTCCTTTCTGGCAACTATCGCGTGGTTCAAATCTGGGGGACCGGCGCCAACGCAAATCAGCAGGTACTTCTACGGCGCTGGCGATCGGGGTTGGAGGAATGGAATAAGCCAGTGCTCAGACCGCAATTAAACAATTGATCACATCGTATCACAAATTTTCTATTTGTCAATATAAATTTCAATTTATTTGAATATCTACTGTATATCAATAAGTATTTCTGATTCATATCGATGGATACCCAAACATTATGGACGAAGACATGCTTGCATCCGCCATTCTTGTGCGGCTTCCAATCGAAAAGGAGCGCTCTCGCGAGCGCTCCCGGTTATGTAGCCAACGTTGGTCAATCCGCAACCGTGCGGTGAATCCAGCGGACATCGACAGCCATCAGCGGTGACCGCCGACCGCGTGTCGAAATCCTGTCTATAGCCAGCCCTGGTCGCGGAGAAAACTGGTCAGCCCAGGGATGGCAAAGCGTTTGCCCTGATAGGCCTGGTAGCCATAGTAGAAGAGAGCAACCAGCACCATCAGATAGGCAATCGGCGAGAGGCAGAGCACCAGCAAGCCGATCACTTGCCCGATGAAGGGGATGATCTGGATGACGGCGGTGGCAATGGTCAGCGCGCCACCCAGTGCAATCAGCGTGATCATCATCGCCAGGCTCTGCACCGCGTGGTACCGTTGGAAGGAGCGCTTTTTGCTGCTCTCACTCAACAGGACGATGACCGGCATCACAACCGGGATGACAATCTGGGTCACGTAGGAGAGCATGGCGATCAGTCGATCGTCGCCGCTTGCCCCCACGTCCAGCGCGGCTTCCTGCATCAACTCGCCGCGACGAAATGCACCCGCGGCCTCGTTGGCCTGTCCCAACGCTGTGCCGGCCACACGCTCCACCGAACTGGGTTGATACTCTGCGCCAGCGCTGCGCCTTGGCCTTCCATCACCACATTGCCTTGGTCGCTGGAAAGTCCGCTGTTCGACTCGGCATTACTCAGGGTCTCTTCTTCTCGACTCATAGCTCGTTCCCTCTATCGTTGCACAAACCCCAGACTGGGGTTCGGCGTCAAATGTTCAATTTTGACATCACATCGCCTACTTTGTCGTGGCCCACACCGCGCGGGCTGGCTACACCTATCAGTACGCAACGCTCCTAGGAAAGTTGCGCGTTATTCCTGCCCCAGATTCTTGCCCCAGTCAAAACGACCTTCTTTTGACCGCGCTATCTGGCAGTGTTACAATGAGCGGCTATGCGCGCCCTGGTCATCAGCGACAAAGTCGAGCCAATTCTCTATGGTCCAGGACTCGAACAACGAGTCGGCAAAGTGGACCTGGTTCTGAGTTGCGGCGACCTGCCATTCTACTACATCGAGTTCATCATCAGCGTACTCAATCGACCAAGCTACTACGTTTTTGGCAACCACGGCAGCGAGATCGAGTATCAAGGCGGCGACTGGAAGCAGAAGAGCGCGCCACAGGGCGCAGAGAATCTACACCGGCGCGTCGTGCGGGAGGGGTCGCTGCTCTTGGCCGGTCTGGAGGGTTCGATCCGCTACAACAATGCCCGCAGGTTTCAATACACCAATCGCCAAATGTGGATGAACATCTTGCAGATGGCGCCGGGGCTGATGAAAAATCGACTACGCTACGGGCGCTGGCTGGATGTGCTGGTCGCCCACTCGCCCCCCTTCGGCATCCATGACCAACCAGATCGCGCCCACCAGGGCTTTACCAGTTTCCTCACCTTTATGCGCTGGTTCAAGCCGCGCTATCTTCTTCATGGCCACATCCATCTCTACCGGCAGAATGTCACAACGGTGACTCGTTATGTAGAGACAGATGTCATCAACGTCTATCCTTACCGGCTGCTCGATCTGGAGATAGGCAGGTGAGCACCCTTCGCCCTTGGCTTGACTGTTGCCGTGAAGAGGCGAGCGCACAGGCGGAGGCCGAAGCGCGTTCGCTGTGGCGGCTTCCGCCGGAAGCGGTGATCCCGTTCAACCACCGCTGGGAGCATGTTCAGGATGTGGTTTCCCTGGCGCGCTGGTTGGTGCGCCAGACCGGTGCTGACACTTTGACCTTGGAAGCCGCGGCTTGGCTTCACGACGTGCGCAAGATGGAGCCGCGCCACGCGATCGCCGGCGCAAATGCAGCACGCCAAATCCTGGCGAAGACCGATTTCCCGCCTGCGCGGACCGACGCGGTGTGTGACGCGATCCGCAAACACGAGGGCATGTTTCGCCCGCCAAACGCGTCGCCGCTAGAGCCGCTAGAGGCCGCC
>JAAUPU010000545.1 GCA_012032975.1 Caldilineaceae bacterium
CGAGCGCAGATAAGAGCGCCGCGTCGACTCATCCGGCAAATGTCGCCGCGCGAGCTTGCAGCAGCGCATGGGCGCGGGCAAGTACGTCGTTGGCCCGCGCGTCGTCGAGCGCGTTCAGGATCTGGTAGGCGATCAAATGGACGCCGAAAGGGACGTTCCGCGCCAGCCACCGTCGCATCGTGATCCAGGTAGATCAGCACTTCTTCCAGCGCTTCCCACGCTCGCTCACGCTCCCCCAACGCCCAGGCAGCATGGGCCAGCCCCGCCAGATCTTCGATGACATAGGGCTGATAGGCCAATTCTCGGCGCAACCCCAGCGCTTCTTCAAAATAGGCAAAGGCTTCCTGATAATCATGCCTGGTCAGGGCCACCGCGCCAAGCTCGTTCAGGATCATTCCTTCGTCGCGGCGGTCGCCGATCTCCCGGACGATGGCAAGACCCAGCTCCAGGTGGCTTCGGGCTTCTTCGAGCGCCCCCTTCCTCGTGGCTGATCACGCCCAGGTTGCTGCGACAAAGCGCCTCTACCCAGCGATCACCGATTTCCTGCTGGAGGGTCAGCGCCTCATTCAGGAATGTGCGCGAACGGGCATACTCTCCCAGTTGACCCACGATCCATCCCAAATTGTTGAGACATTGCGCTTCGAGGAATTGATTGCCAATCTCCCGACTGATCACGAGCGACTGTACAAACTCCTCCTCAGAGCGCATCAAATTGCCGGTGCGCTGCTCCACGACAGCCAGCGAATTGACCGTATTCGCCTCCCCTTGACGGTCGCCAATCTTGCGGCAGATCTCCAATGAGGCTGCCAAATAGTCGCGCGCCGCACCGTCATGGCCCTGAACCGCGGCCACCACACCAAGGCTGGACAGGCAACGATTCTCGCCGCGGCGATCACCGAGCTGCTGATAGAGCGGCAACGCCTCCGCGAAATGCGCCTCCGCGACCGCATATCGGTCCTGATAGTCTGCAATCGCACCCATCCCATGCAGACAATGGGCGTGGACCTCCAGAGCAGCCGCCTCTTTGGCGAGATCGCGCCCCCCGCTCATAGTTGGAACGGGCTTCGTCATACCTGCCCTGTTCGCGCAGCACGTCGGCCCACAGCCGATAGCCCTCGGCGTGCAAGGCGGACAGCTTGCTCTTGCGCGTGGCTTCGATCACCGCTTGCGCAGCATCGATCGCGACGATGCTATCAGCCGTGCTGAGCGCCAGTTGCCCCTTGCGCAGCGCCACCTGCGCGGCGAGGTCGCCTTCGCCATCCAGCGCGGCGATCTTCGTCAAGAGATCCAAGTCGCGGGCTTGTTCGGACCGTGCGCCGCGCAGATCGTAGACTCGTTCGCGCGCCAAGAGCAGGCGAGCGCGTTCGGCCACGTCATCTTCAGGCGTCAGCCGAAGCGCGCGGCTGAAGTAGTCGATGGCCGAGTCATTCTGATAGGCGGCGCTGGCCGCTTCGCCGGCCAGAAAGAGGTAGCGTCGCGCTCTTTCCGTCAGCTCGGCCCTCTCTGCATGATAGGCCAACATGGCAAACGGTGGCGCTGGCCGGTCCGGGGAAACAGAGGCCTGTGCGTCTGGGAAAAGCTCCTCCAGCACGTGGACGGCCAACTCATGGAGGATGCGGCGGCGCGATCGCGCCTGCATCTGATACGCGGCATCGCGCAGCAGGGCATGGCGGAAGAGATAACGCAACTGGGCCACCGCGGACCAGATTGCCGACTGTTCCGCTTGGGTCAACAGATCTGGCAATTGCATGGGTGGAACCGGCGCGCTGGACTCTGCCTGAAAGATCTGGCTCAGGATCTCGACCTCAAACTCTCGACCCAACACGGACGCCGTTTGCACCACATCCCGGACGGATTGAGCCAGCGCATCCAAACGGGCTACCAGGAGCGTACGCACGTCAACTGGGAGCGGCGCCTCTGCCGCCACACCGCCCTCCCAGCCGGCGGGGCCTTGGACCAGCAGCTTCTCCTCTTGCAGATAGCGCAGAATCTGTTCGGCAAAAAAGGGATTGCCCTCGGCGCGGCTTTCCAGCAAATCGACCAGACTAGGGCTGGCGCGACCACCCAAGAAATCGCTGGCCAACTGGGCCAACTGGGGTCGCGAGAGCGCGCCCAGATCGATGCGCCGGCCGCTGGCAAAGGTCGCGCTGGCCGCTCGTCCGCTCGCTTCGGGTCTGACAGTGGCGATCAGTGCAATGGGGTACTGTCGGCGGCTGTCGGCGTGCAGCGTATGGTTCAGATGGGGCAGAAAGGCCAGCGAATCGGGGTCCAGCCACTGGATGTCTTCAAGCACAACCACCACGGGTTGGCGCATGCTTTCGACCCGCAAGAGCGCGGTCAGGCCGATAAAGGTGTTGTCATAACGCGCCTGGGCATCCACCTCTTGATAGAGCGAATCCTGCCAGCGCAGCCCGGCCAACGCACCGAGAAGGAGCGGGTGCGGTCCAGGTCGTTGCACAGGTTCTCGTCAAGAGCTTCGCTCTCGGCGAGCAGCAGATCCAGGGCGCTGTTGAAGTTGCGCTTGTTGCGCGCCTCGGACTGGTGTTCGCTCTGGCCAAAGTAGCGGCGCAACCAGTAGCGCCACGGGTTGAGCGGCTCGCGCAAGATCTCGTCCGTCTGGCCCAGGACGACGGTCACCCGGCGGCCTTCCGAGCTGCCAGAGGCGTTCAACTCGGCCAAGAAGGCGTGGACAAGACGGCTCTTGCCGATCCCCGGGTCGCCCGAGACCAGCAGCCGGCCAGCGGGCAAGCCCTGCCAGAGCGGTGCGACAAAGTCGGCCAGGGCGCCGAGATCGTCCTGGCGACCGACCATCCCGCCAGCATAGAAGGCATCGGCCTGTTCCTGTCGCTCTAGCAGGAGAAAGACCTTTTGGGGCTGAGCAAAGCCCTTGAAGCTCCGTTCGCCCAAGGACTCGATCTCAAAATGGGCTTTGGCCCGGCGCGCAATCGTCTCATCGACCCAAATTTCGCCGCGGCTGGCCGCAGCCATAAAACGGGCCGCCAGGTTCACGCCCCGTCCGTGGGCCGTGTAGTCGTCTCGCAAGGTGGAGCCGCTGTGACCCGCGTACGCGATCTGATAGGTGATGCCCGCATCGATGGGAATGCTGGTGCGGGTCTGCAGATCCAGGACAAAATTGAGGGTGCGAAAAATGTCATTTTCATAGGCCGTCGGCATCCCCCAGAAGAGCAGGAGGTTCGAGCCTTTGTCGCCAAAACGAAGCCCGCTGAGCAACCCGCCGTACTGTTCCTGCAACTCGAAGAGCGTCTGCATGAAGCTGGCGAGTTGATTCTGTCGCCGCACGGTGGGCAGGCTGATAAAGAGGGAGACGACGTGGCGGAATTCTCCATTCAGGTCGCGTTCGATCAGGCGGCGTGGATAGAAGCGGGCCATCGCATCGACGTCGACCCCGAGCGGCTGCACCGGCTGCAGGTCTGGCAAGGGGCCGGTGACATCGTGGACCAGATAATGATCGCCAAAGGCTTCTGCCCGCGCAAGCCCAGCCCCGCCCGTCACGATGCCCAGCCGTTGCCAAAAACCGGCGTCGGCCACGATCTGGCCCGGCCCGGCAGCTTTCTCCGCGCCCGAACACCGGTCGATGGCCGGCCCCTGGAAGTAGTAGGCTGCGCGGGCGTTTTCGGCTCCGCCAACGATGCCCCAGCGCACATCGCCATCGGCCACCCCCACCTTGCCGAAACGGTAAACTCTCCGTAGCCGTTCGCTGGGTGCAGTGCGTCCATCTGCGCTGGATGCGCCAGGCCGCC
>JAAUPU010000546.1 GCA_012032975.1 Caldilineaceae bacterium
CGCGATCAGCGCGCCATGCTGGGCCGGATCCATCGGCGTGACTACACGCAATCCGCGCTGGAGCGCGCCCTCCTTGATCGCATCCGTCAACAACCGAATGCGCTGCTGGATACGGTCCAAGCCCACCGATTGCACGAGTTTGATCCCGGCGATGGCGGCATATAGATTGGGCACCGGCGGCGTCCCACCCTCAAAGCGCCGCGCACCGGGCGCGGGGCGATTGGCCAGGTTGTCCATGGCGAAGATATTCTCCTGGGCAAACCAGCCCGAGGTCGTCGGCTGGAGCGTTTGCAGCAGACTCTTGCGCACAAAGAGATAGGCCAACCCGCCAGAAGCCAGCAGATACTTCAGCACGCCGCCCACCAGGAAATCCACATCGAGCGCCCTCACATCCACCGGCAGCGCGCCGAGCGCTTGGTAGCTGTCCAACAGAACCAGCGCGCCCCTGCGATGGGCGAGTTCCACAATCGCCGGCACGTCGAGCATTGAGCCATTGCGAAAACAGATATGGGTGATCGAGACAAGCAGCGTGCGTTCGTCGATGGCTTCGGCGAAGCCATGACGGGTGTGCTGTTGCCAGCCGCCGGCACATGTACAATCCGCGCGCCGCGACGCTCCTGGGCATGCCAGATCTGGCCCACGGTGGGGAATTCGAAGTTGCTGACCACCACCTTGTTGCGAGGGCCGCTGAAGTCCAGTGCGCTGGCGAGTGCGCTAATGCTATGCGAAACCGACGGCGTGACCGCGATCTCGTCCGGCCTTGCATTGACCAAACCGGCGAAGGCATGGCGCGCCGCCTCCAGCTTGCCGACCCACAGATCCCAGGGCGAGCCATGTTCGTTCCAGTCTGCCAGGTATTGGCCATACGCGGCAGCCACATTTTTCGAGAGTGCGCCCTGTGAGCAACTGTTCAGATAGACGCGCTCTTTGAGGATCGGAAATCGTTTGCGCAACGGCATATCGGCTCTTGTCGGAGTGGAAGCGGGAGTCGAAACGCTTCAGATGGGCGAGGTCGATCAGTCGGCGGGGGTCAGGGCAAGCACTCGTAGCGGGCTTCCGGTGCCGTTGACCAGCTTGAGCGGCGCTGCGATCACCACCGCACCCACCGGGGGCAGTTGGTCCAGGTTGTTGAGGCTTGCCAGCCCCAGCTTTCCCGCGCCGTGCATGATGTTGTGGGCTGGGAAGGGTGGGTCGAAATTGGCCGCCTGGCCGGCATCTGTGCCCACCGTCTCGACGCCAAGTCCGAGCACATCGCGTTCATGGGCAAGCAAACGCACACAGTCCGGGTGGAAACCGGGCGAATGGGGTCCATCTTCGCCCGCGTTCAAAAAAGCAGTTCGGCCTGTGCGCTTGCTCCAGTCGGTGCGCAACAACAGCCATGCGCCGGCCGGAATCCGGCCATGGACCCCTTCCCATGCCTCAACATGGTCGGGCGTCAGGATAAAGTCGTTGTAAAGCGCCGCTTCTTGGCTGACATCGATCACGCACGCCGGACCCACAAACTGTCGCGGCGGGATGGTATCGGTGGTGTTGTAGGCCAAATCTTTGCCAGTGATCCAGTGGATGGGTGCGTCGAAATGGGTTCCGGTGTGCTCACCCATGCGGATCGTGTTCCACTTCCAGCCGGGGCCAGCCTCGTCGTAGTTGGAAATGGTCTCGACGCTCAACGGCGGCGACGGGGCAAAAATCGGCGGCAGATCGATCACCGGCGTTTCCGGCGAGAGCGGCTGGGTCAGGTCAACGACCTTGATGCGTCCGCGATTCAGTTCCTCGACCAGCAGCGAGAGTACGGTGATGGGTGCAGACATTGGGCAATGCTCCTTTGGAATAGGCGAGATGGTGGAAGGGGAGTGGGCAGGCTCAACGGGTGGTGACGCCGCGTCGCTCGCGGATCGCACGTTCAAAGCGGAAGTGGTTCTCCGGCAGCTTGAGGTCCATGCCGAAGTGATCTGGACCGGTTGCCTCGACCTTGGCAACGATCACGCTCAACTCCTCGCGTTCAAACGCATCTGCCGCGGCCGACATAAAGTCGAAAAAGGTGGTGACTGCGGCAACGTTGGGCACGCCCGCGCCGCGCGCAATCGCAGCCAGGTCGGTCTGACCGCCTGCTGTGTGTGATGGGAAGCCACCGGTGGAAAGCAGGCTACCGTTGTCGAAAACAATGTGCAGCAGGTTGCGCGGTCGATAGCGCGCCAGGGTGGTCCAGGTGCCCAGGTTCATCAGCACCGAACCATCACCGTCCAGCACGATGACCTTCTCGTCGGGCGCATTCAGCGCAAGACCCATGCCAATGGAGGAGGCCAGCCCCATTGCATGTTGGAGATAGAAAAAGCTCTCGCAATGGCCCAAGTCGTAGAGCTCTTGGGCACAGGCGCCCATAATCGTGACGACCAGGTGTTGCTTGAGTTCGGGGTAGAGCGCTTCGATGCAATCGGCCCGTTTCATCAGTCGTCCCCCTCCATCAGATCGCGGGTGAGCAAAAGGGCGACCGGCGAAAGCGAACTCAGCGAGAAAGTGTGCGCCTCGCGGATCTGCCGACCCACCTGGGCCGGGTCACGCGCATAGTCGAAGGGGATGCCCAGCCCGCGCAACACCGGCTCGGTGACGATGCCACCGCGGGTGTGCCAGGGGTAAGGCTCGCCCATGTGCCCGCGATGCGCGATCAACATGCAGAGTGGGATGTTGTAGAGCATGGCCAGCGAGACGATGCCGTTGATCGCGCCAAAGAAACCGTGATTTTGGAGCAGAAGGAGGTTGGGCGCACCCGCGAAATAGGCGCCCGCGGCGATGCCGATAGCCTCCTCTTCCCTGGCCACCTCGACCAGCGTGAGTTCCGGGTCCATCTCTGCCATTTGCAACAGATAGACCAGCCACGTCTCGGGCAGGGCCGTGACGAAACGGATGCCCGCATCCTTGATGCCCTGATAGACGAGTTTGGAATTCTCGCGCGAGACGGTCATGAATGCTCCTGATGGACCCACAGCTTGCGCGGCCAACGCAGAAAAGTCTGTGATATCCGCACGATCTGCGGACAGCTTCTGTTTCGGTCAACCTTGTTGTTTTTGGACGGCGTCTCGGTATCGGGAGGGATAGTCGACGATCTTGTCCCATTCGTCGGCCGCGGAGCGAGCGACAACCGCGATCAGTTCGCCCTCGCCGATGTTGAAGACTTCGTGGGGCACACCCGGTTCGATATAGATAAAATCGCCGGCTTCGTTCTCGACTGAATATTGCAGGTCGGGGCCAAAGTCATGGCGAACCCTGCCTTGCAGGATAAACAGCATGACTTCGAAGCCATCGTGGATGTGGGCATAGGCGATGGCGCCGGGTGGCACGGTGGCAACGTTCATCGACAGATTTTGCGCGCCGACATTTTTGGCGGAAAGTCCAGTTCTGTAGCGGATGCCATTCCAGGAACGGTTGACTGGACCGCCGCCGCGAATGACCTGGATGCCGCCACAATCCTCTACAAACCCTCTCAGTTCCGGGTCGATGCCAGTCATGGGCTTCACGCTCCCTCCAGTTTGACGTCCAGCAGCGTCAATTGCTGCCGCAGGGCTGATACAAGTCGCTCAGGTTCGTCGGTACCCAACATCAATCGTCTTCCCGATCGTAGACTGATCGCCACCGCTTGCCAGCCGGACACGTTGTAGAGCCAGCCGCGCGCTGTCAGATGGATGCCCCAGCCTTCGATCAGTTTGGTTTCAGTCACGGCGACCGCACGAATATCGGTTAGGAGCACCTGTTTTCGGATCACGCC
>JAAUPU010000547.1 GCA_012032975.1 Caldilineaceae bacterium
CGATGTACTGCTGGCCAAATCATGCCAGGACGCGGGTCTCGGTGTGGACCAACTACTCGACAACTTGAATCAGTTGGTCGCCGCACCCGCGGGGTCGAATGGCAAGGCGCCTCAGCTTGTGAAGATACCGAACGTTGAGATTAACTTCTAGCAGTCATCTGGGTCGTCGATTGCGTGCGTTGTGGCGGGGATGAGATAGTTGGCCCTTCCCGCATGTAGACAGGAGGAATTGATGTCGGAATTAAGCGAGTTTGCGATTCAGTCTAAGGCAGAGCTTCTATTTCCCGCGCACCTGATCCCCAGCTTGCGCGATCTGCGCGACGCAGAATGGCGCGCATTGGTTGATCGCGTCGCGGCGTTGCCAGAAACCCATCCAGATAGCCTAGCCTTTGTCTTGATGATGATCGAGCTGGACGGTTGCCTGAAGTGCAACAGCAACAATTACAAATTCTTGCGCGGCTGCTATCTCTGTGCGACACAGGCGGTGCAGTCCTTCAAGGGCACCGACCAGGAGCTATTGGAAATGTATGAACGCGCTAAAGAAGAGCTGAACCTGCGCTTGCAGCAGGGCGTCCGATCTTCGAATGAACTCTCTTTGGCGGCCTGACATTTTTTCAAACGACGTGTGCAATCGACCAGTGTCCTCGGGCACTGGTTTCGCATTTCGTTTGCGGCGACGGATGCTCTGAATGGCCACTTCCGAAGCTGTCGCGGACCTGCACACGCCCGGCCCGCTGCGCATTGCCATCATCGGCGGTGGGATTGCCGGGTTGAGCGCCGCCTATGAGCTGACCAAGCAGCCAAGTTCCAGCACGCCGCCTGCCGTGACGGTTTATGAAGCGGGTCAGCAGTTGGGAGGATTGGCCGCCGGTTCAAGGGCCGGTCCAGCTGGGAATGGCCCTCGAACATTTCTATCACCATCTCTTTACAAACGATGAAGCCATCTTCGGGTTGACCGAAGAGCTGGGTCTCTCTCACCTGCTCGAAATCCACCGACCGACCACGGTGATGCACTACAAAGGGCGCAACTACCCGTTCGACTCGCCACTGCGCCTGTTGCAATTCCCCCACTTGTCGATGATCTCCAAGCTGCGGATGGGCGCTGTCCTGGCCTACTTGCGCTACCATCCCCGTCCGCCCTGGCGCAGCTTCGACCGCGAGGTTGCGGATGTGTGGTTGCGGCGGATGATGGGCGCGGCTGGCTATGAGATGCTCTGGCTGCCCATGCTGCAAGGCAAATTTGGATCCCATTATGACGCGGTCAACCTGGCCTGGTTCTGGGCGCGCGTCTACAAGCGCACACCCCAGCTTGGCTATTATCGGGGCGGCTTCCAGGCGTTTGTCGATGGGCTGGCGGAACGGGTGAAGGCGCAAGGCGCGGCGGTCTATGTGGACACGCCGGTCCATGCGATCCGCACCAACCCGGATGGCGGCTTTATGGTCGAACCTGCTGGGCGCGGACCGGTCCACTTTGACGCGGTTGTCAGCACCGTCAGCCCCGACCTGATGCGACGGCTGTCGCCTGATCTCCCCGCCGACTATCTTGGTCAGTTGCAGCAGCTCCAGAGCATGGGTGCGGTGGTGCTGACCGTGGCGCTGGATCGACCGTTAATGGAATCTACGTATTGGGTCAACGTGCCCAAGCAAGAGGGGATTCCGTTTCTAGCCCTGGTCGAGCACACCAACATGATCGATCCAGTCCATTACGGCGGCGACCATCTGCTCTATCTGGGCGACTATCTGGATCCCGACCATCGTTATTTTCAGATGACTGAAGCAGAATTGCTGGACGAGTTTGCGCCCCATCTATCCACCTTCAACCCGGCGTTTCGCCGCGAGTGGATCATCGGGGCGTGGGTACACAAGGCAAAGTATGCCCAGCCTGTGCCGCCGGTTGGCTATGCGGACATGATTCCCGATCTGCGCACGCCGTTGCCCGGCCTCTATTTTGCCTCCATGAGCCAGGTCTATCCTTGGGACCGGGGCACCAACTATGCGGTTGAGATCGGACGCAAAGTGGCAAAGCGGGTCACCGAGGAGATACAGAACCGGGTCTTCACCACATCTTCACCCCGCGTCGCAGTGTAGAGTGGGAAAGACGATATCCGCCCTCGTGGGCTGGTTTCGTGATCGGGAAAATCCGTCTGCCAGCAACTGTTGGCAGGCTTCGCAAAAGGGAGAGACATGTCCGCACAGCAGACGAACGGAATCACCGAAGCGGCTATTCTGGCCGCGCTGAGCACCGTGCAGGAGCCGGAGCTTCATCAAGACCTGGTGACGCTGAACATGATCCGCGAGATCACAATCGGCGGCGATCAGGTGGGCTTTACCATCATGTTGACCACGCCGGCCTGTCCGCTGCGCGGCTTGATGGAACGGGAGAGCCAGGAGGCCGTCATGGCTGCCCTTCCAGCCGTCAAACAGGTTAGCGTGCGTTTTGACTACGAAGTGCGCGCCGACAGCCGGATCGCGGGCAAGCTCAACATTCCGGTCAAGAATATTGTGGCGGTGGCCAGCGGCAAGGGCGGCGTCGGCAAGAGTACGGTCAGCACCAACCTCGCGGTGAGCCTGGCGCTGGATGGCGCCAAAGTGGGTGTGTTGGATGCCGACATCTATGGCCCCAACATCCCCATGATGTTCGGTCTCCACGGCCAGCCCAAAATCCAGGATGGCAAGCTGGTGCCCTTCGAGGCCTACGGCGTGCAGGTGATCAGCATGGGCTTTATGATCCCCGACGGCGAGGCGGTGGTCTGGCGCGGACCGATGCTCCACAAGGCGATCCAGCAGCTTTTTGTGGATGTACGCTGGGGCGAGCTTGACTATCTGATCGTGGACCTGCCCCCCGGCACTGGTGATGCTCAGCTCAGCCTGGCGCAGAGCGTGCCCTTGACCGGCGGCATCATCGTGACCAGCCCGCAGGCGGTCGCGGTCAGCGACGCCAAGCGCGGCGCGTCTGCCTTCAAGGGACTGGAAGTGCCGATCCTCGGTGTGATCGAAAATATGTCTGGCGAGGTTTTTGGCAGCGGCGGCGGTCAGGAAGCGGCCAAGCAGATGCGGCTGGATTTCCTGGGGCGGATCGAGCTGGACTCGCGCATCCGCGCCGGCGGCGACAGCGGACGACCCATCGTGGTCGATGCGCCGGAGAGCGCCACAGCCATCGCCTTCCGCGATCTGGCGCGGGTCGTGGCCGCGCGCATCAGCGTGATGACCCTGTTGCCCAATCCGGAGTTGACGATTCTCTGATTGCAGGTGAAAGATGTCGGCAGAGCCAAGCACATTTACGTTGCTCGTCAAAGGGATGGACTGCGCCGAGTGCGCCCGATCGATCCAGAATGGCGTTGGTCAACTGGAGGGTGTCGAAAGCTGCCGCATCAATTTTACCTCTGAAAAGCTGAGTGTGACCGGTGTTGTGCCGCGCGAGACGGTCGTCGCGCGGGTGCGTGAGTTGGGCTACGATATCGACCGCTCGACGCCGGCGGAGGAGTTGCCCCGCAAGCAGCCCACTACTTTCTGGGGCTATGCGATGCAACATCAAGACACAAAGCGCGCGCTCATCGGCGCGCTGCTTGTTTTGCCGGGCATCCTCTTTGTCGAAATCGCCGGTTTGGAAAACGCCCTGATCGACCTTCTCTCGCTCTGTGCGTTGGTGATTGCCGGCGGCCCGATTGCGGCGGACGCGCTGCGGACGCTGCGTTTTAGCCGCACGATCACCATCAGCGTGTTGATGACGATTGCCGCCATCGGCGCGGTCTGCATCG
>JAAUPU010000548.1 GCA_012032975.1 Caldilineaceae bacterium
CTGGATGAAGCAGGCTTTATCGATGAAGATGGCGATGGCGTCCGCGAGTGCCGTGGCTGTATGTACGCCGATGAGGGAACCCCCTTGAGCATGAAGTACCAGACCACCTCTGGCAACCAGTTGCGTGAAGAATCGCAGCAGTTGGTCTCCGAGATGCTGGCGGATATCGGCATCGAATTGACCATCGAAAATGTGCCCAGTTCTGAACTCTTCGGAAGCTGGGCAAGCGGGGCTTTCCGCAAGCACGGCAACTTTGATATCGTGATGTACACCACCAGCGACGAGATCGACCCGCAGAGCCAGATGGACGGCTACTTCAGCAGCCACAGCATCCCGGTTGAAGCCAATGCAGGCAGCGGCTTCAATTACTCCCGGTGGATCAATGAGGACGCGGATTCAGCGATCGCGACAGCGGGTTCGTCGCCCGACACAGCCGCACGCAAGTCTGCCTATCAGACCGCCTGTGAGAGAGTGGACGAAGAACTTCCGCACATCTATCTGTATGACCGTTCGGACATTCACTTGACCCGCAGCAACATTAGCGGTTTCGACGTGAACCCCTGGGGCAACCAATCCTGGAATGCGGCCGAGTGGGACGTCCAGTAGACAGATGAATTCTTGACAGCGGGGGCGAGGCGGTGCTTCGCCCCCGCTGTTGATCTTGTTTAGAGGCAAGCCATGACCACCTACATCATCCGGCGCCTTCTTCAGGCCATTCCACTCCTGATCGTCATCAGCATGATCGTCTTCTTGATGATTTCGCTCGCTCCGGGTGGGCCGATGTCCGCGTTCGAAGAGAACCCAAATCTGACGGCCGAAGATCTGGCGCGGCTCGAAGAAAAGCTGGGGTTGAATCGGCCTATTCACGAGCGATATCTGGAATGGGCCGGTCGAATCATCGTGGGCGATTGGGGCTATAGCAATGCCACACGCCGCCCTGTCCTGGTCGAGATCGGCGACCGTGTTGGCAACACGTTGCAGTTGATGCTGGTCGCCTTTACCGTCACGCTGATTATTGCTTTGCCCATCGGGATTCTTTCGGCACTGAAGCAATATTCTCTTTTTGATCACCTGGCGACGTTCCTTGCCTTTGTCGGGCAATCGATCCCTATATTCTGGTTCGGTCTGATCCTGATCATTGTCTTCAACGTCTGGCTGAACAACCCTGTAAGTCCCACAACGGGCTTTGCTTTTTCAAATTTCGTGGATTGCGCTGACTGCCAACCGCTGATGCCTGGCGGTGGTATGGCGCCCTATGGTGTAGAAGACCCGACCGTCTGGCAGCGTATTCAACACATGATCCTGCCTGTTGCCATGTTGGCGCTTTACGGCGCAGGCACCTACACACGCTACATGCGCGGACAGATGTTGGAAGTGGTTCACCTGGATTACATTCGCACGGCACGCGCCAAAGGGCTGGCCGAACGGACGACGGTCATGCGTCACGCCATCAAAAATGCCATCACCCCGGTGATCACCATCATTGCGTTGGAACTGCCCATTCTTTTTGGTGGTGCGCTTTTTACGGAGACGATCTTTTCCTGGCCGGGCATGGGCAGGCTCTTCTATCGCTCGGCGCAGCGTGTGGATTTCCCCTTGTTGATGGGCATCGTGATGATCAACGCCGTGTTGATCATTGTGTTCAACATGCTGGCCGATGTCACCTACGCTGTTCTGGACCCCCGCGTTCGATACGAGTAAACCGGGTTTACCATTGCCCGATCAAGAACCATGAACTGCTGACACGCTGAGGGGCTGATAAGGTGACGCTTCAACCTTCGCCCTGCCACCGTGTCATCCCCTCAACCCTGGCGGTCGATCTGGCCGTTGGTATAAGCTGGGTCGCCTATCGCAGTTTTAGGGCAAAGCGCCCCTTTGTATCCACCGTCATCTCTACGGAGCAATAAATGGCAACCACCGCGCCGGCGTTGGAACTCTCTCAATCGATGTCCAATGAGCGCAGTATGCGCAGCTTGGTCTGGAGCCAGTTCAAGCGTCATCGTATGGCGGTTGTCGGTGTGGTCATCTTGACTTTGCTTGTTCTGGGCGCGGTTTTCGTCTCTGTCATCAGCCCCTATGATCCAGAAAAGAGCAGCATGAGAGAGCGCCGCGAGCCGCCCAGTCTGGCCCATCCGATGGGCACGGATACGCTGGGTCGTGATATGTTCACGCGGTTGATGTATGGGGGGCGCATTTCGTTGACGATTGGGCTGATGGCCACCATCGTAGGCGTTTCCATCGGCACTCTAGTAGGGTCGATGTCCGGTTATCATGGACGCTGGATCGACAATGTGCTCATGCGTATCACTGACTTGTTTATCTCGCTGCCGCGGATTTTCTTGTTGATCATCATGTCGCTTCTCATGCGCACGATTGAATTGCCGCTGATCAGCACCAATGGCGGGCTGGGCGGGATCATTCTGATCCTGGGTATTCTTTCCTGGACCGGTGTCGCCCGCGTGGTGCGTGGTCAGTTTCTTGGCTTGAAGGAGAAGGAATTCGTCGAGGCAGCCCGGACATTGGGTGTCAAGAATGGGCGCATCGTCTTTCGTCATGTACTGCCCAATACGGCTACGCCGATCATCGTAGCCGCCACATTGTTGGTTGCCGGCTCGATCATCGCTGAATCTGGCCTAAGCTTTCTGGGCTTTGGGGTCCAGCCACCCACGCCAACCTGGGGCAACATGCTGAACGCGGCCCAGGACGAAATGCGCAAGGGCAATTGGTGGATGGCCTTCTTTCCAGGGTTGATGATCTTCCTGACCGTGATTTCGATCAACTATATCGGGGACGGGCTGCGCGACGCCCTCGATCCTCGCAAGATTCGATAGCCAGCGCTTCTGCCCACAGGCCGCGCATTCCACCGGCAGGCAGACGCTCAACACGCCACGCACCAATCCAGCCCCCAAATTAGCCAGTGAAGAAGGAGTCTTTCGTGACCAACGCTCTTACCGCGGAGTTGAAAACCCGTGTTCAGGACTATTTGGACGAGATGGCGGATCGTCTCATCCAGGTTAGCCAAACCATCCATGCCAACCCAGAGGTGGCCTTCGAGGAGTTCGCATCGATGGCGCTTCTG
Source organism: Caldilineaceae bacterium (assembly GCA_012032975.1). The sequence continues at coordinate 3,080 of JAAUPU010000548.1, forward strand.
GCCGATCTGGCCGAGTCCCACGGTTTCGAAGTGACACGCGGTGTGGCCGGTCTAGAGACAGCGTTCGTAGCCACGAGTCTGGGCGAAGCGCCAGGGCCTACACTTGCCTTTATCGCCGAATATGACGCGTTGCCTGGACTGGGCCACGCGTGCGGACACAATATTATCGGCACGGCTGCCACCGGCGCGGCTCTGGCCATTCAGTCTGTGCGCGCTGAAATACCCGGCGTCATCAAGCTGATCGGCACGCCAGCCGAGGAGCGAGGCGGGGGCAAAGTGATCATGGTCGAGCGGGGAATATTTGACGACGTGGACGCTTCCATGATGATCCACCCTGGTGCAAAGGCCATGACGACGCGCGGCACGCTCGCTTCCAACAAGGTGCGCTTCGAATTTTTCGGCAAGGCCGCCCATGCCGCGGTCGCGCCCGACCGGGGCATCAACGCGCTGGATGCCTGTATCCTGACTTTTAACAACATCAACGCATTGCGTCAGCATCTCACCGACGATGTGCGTATCCACGGCATCATCACCCACGGAGGTGTGGCTGCCAACATCGTGCCAGAGTACGCGGCGGCCGAATTCAGCGTGCGTGCGACCACTTCGGAAGCCTCCTTCGATGTGCTGCAAAAGGTCATGCGGTGCGCCGAAGCGGGCGCGGCCGGTGACCTTG
>JAAUPU010000021.1 GCA_012032975.1 Caldilineaceae bacterium
GTCAGCGCTTGGCCCCCAGCCTCGGCCAGGTAGGCGGTGAGGTCCGCTTCGGGCAGCGGCGGGGCGAAGAGAAAGCCCTGAGCGGCGTCGCAGCCCATCGCTTGGAGTTCCTCGGCCTGGTGGGCCGACTCGATGCCCTCCGCGACCGTGATCAGCCGCAACGCCCGGCCGAGATGGACGATGGTGCGCGCCAGCTCGGCCTTCTCGACTCGCGTCCCACCTGTTCGATGAAGGACCGGTCGATCTTGAGCACATCCACCGGGAAGCGCGACAGGTAGGACAAGGACGAGTACCCGGTGCCGAAGTCGTCGACCGCGAGCCGTACGCCGAGCAGCTTGAAGCGCTTCAGCAGCGCCACCATCGCGTCGGTGCGCTCCATGAGCACCGACTCGGTCATCTCCAAGGTGAGCGCGCCGGGGCGAGCCCGACTTCACGAGCGCATCGCGCACCCGTCGCGGCAGACCCTGGGTGAGTTGGCGCACCGAGACGTTGACGGCGATCCGGAAGTGCCCGCCGGCCGAGCTGTACGGCTGCCACCGAACCGCCGCCCGACAAGCCTCGTCCAGCGCCCACGCGCCGATCTCCTCGACCTCGGAGACGGGGATGCCCGCTCAAAACGTTGACGATAGAGCTTGCCATTGCGCTTGACCTTGGTCTCCATCCAGGTGCTCAACGCATTCACCGCGCTGACGCCCACACCATGCAGACCGCCTGAAACCTTGTAGCCACCGCCGCCAAATTTACCGCCAGCATGAAGCTTGGTCATGACGACTGTCAGCGCAGACATCCCGGTCTGCTTCTGGATTTCGACGGGGATGCCCGCGCCGTTGTCCTCGACCGATACGCTTTCGTCCTTGTGGATCGTCACCCGAATCTGGTCGCACCGGCCCTGCATGGCTTCGTCGATGGCGTTGTCCACCACTTCGTAGACCATGTGGTGCAGCGCCTTGGCATCGGTCCCACCGATGTACATGCCGGGGGCGACGGCGCACCGCCTCCAAGCCCTCCAAGACCTGGATTTGGTCGGCGCCATACTCCTGATCGCTATTTCGCTGAATTGCCACTAATACCTCCGTGTTGTTCTCGCAGATACGACCTCGAAGCCGGGTCGTCACATCAGTTTTCTATGCCGCCAGCAATTCTTCACCGCCGGTCATCCGCAGAAGTCTTGTGCGATAGAAGACCAGCAACGCCATGGCCAGACCGCTGCCGACAAACGCATTGACGGCTATTGCGACAAGAAGACCCACCGGACCATATTCGGCCACCGGAGAAAGGATTAGCCCGATTCCGCCGGCGATCAAGCCCGAAAGAAACATAAAACCGATAGTCGGCAGAAAATTGTTGCGCACCAGCAGCACGCTCTGGCTGATCGCAGCAGCAATGGACAAGTCATCCACAATGATCGCCGGCACCACAAAAAAGAGATAGAAAAAGATGACCAAAACGAAGCCGCCAACCATGACCATCAGCAATCCGCCCGCGACGGGAATCAACATAGAGAGGAGCGAAACACCAAGACCGACCGGCAACATACACATCGCAAAAATAGCTATCGTCAGCCCAACAAAGAGCAACAGACGCAGCCAGTGGCGGATCACCAGGCGGACGAATTCGCCCCATCCCGACGGCTTGGGGGCGCTTCCCAACGGCAACACCCGCGCCAACAAGCTCATGTATGCCACGCCCAGCAGAATCCCGATTGCCGCAAAGAGAATGGACAGACCCAGCACCCGCCACCAGCCGGAAATATCCAGCAATGTCGCCGTTGGCGTCGGTTCAAGCATGACCATCAAACTTGGCACATGGAGCAGCGAGCTATTCACCAGAAAACCCAGCAAGTTGACGCTCTTCCCCAGACCCTCCATCATGGTTGCCGTCTGGCTCATCATCGCCGCCATCTCCTCCGGCAACTCATCCAATGCGGCCATTTGCGTGTAGAAGTCCACAACGCGCTCCATTGTGGAGGCAATGGTCAACCGGGGCGATAGCCACAGGACGAGATCGAGTGCGACGGGCAGCAACACAAGGTATAGATGACGAATCAGGAAACGGTAGCCCGCAGAGAGGCTGTCAATAATACTCAACTAGGCCCTTCACTTTGTCTCCAAAATGGCTCACAAACAGTCTGCAGGTAGACGAAACCGACGACCTGTCAACCCAGCCATTTTAACATAATTCAACCAAAATGCGAAGTTCAAGGGAGTCATTTTGGAACGTGTGTTCGCCACAGAAACGAAGTTCATTGGCGAGCCGATCGCTTCCTGAGGCGTCGTGCCATCACGCCGACCAGCCGTATCCATTCGGACTTCGGTTACTCCTTCGCCGCGGTGATTGTCATCACCGCCATTGCTGGCATCGGCGCCCATAGTGCAACGGCTCCCAAACTGTGCGTTGCTTTGCCCCACGCACTCCCGCAAACCCTCCCGCGCCTTAAGGCCACGAGACGGACCGTATCTTATTGTCAACTTAATTCGTCATCAAAAGTGCAGACGGCCATGTCTGCGCCGATTTTGCGTTGCAAGTGGGAAGCTGGGGGAAAAGGTGCATCATGACAGACCTCGAGGTGGCATCGACCGATCAAGCGCAAGAGAAAAAGTCGAAGGGAACGGGCGACGGCGGCACTCCCCGCCGTTTGTCCGCCTCCTATGATGCCTGGATATTGCTTGGTCTCGTGGTATTGCTCGTCGCTGTGCTTCTGATCCAGCAATACCTCCTGGTCAGCTTGGGCATGGTCCTGTCGATAATGGCGCTATTGGCGATCATCGGCGTCTTTCCCGCGGCCTACTTTGCCTATCGGGCATATCGCCAGGCGCCGGTCATCGAACGGCTCAAACGTGAGTTCGAGTTGATGGGCTTGGTGGAGCGCACGACATCAACCACCGCGGTCGAAGAGCTCTACAATATCGTCCACAGTCCCAGACAATATTATTGGTACATCACGCTGATCGTCCTGCTCTCGCTTTTCATCTTCCTGACCACCAGCCTGCGGCCTTCTGCCGGACCGCTGAGCGCCGTCTTTTCGGTCATGGAGACTCGTCAACCGGAAGCCGCTTCGCAGACGCTGCCTCAAGATCGAAGCGCTCAGGCCTCTGCATCCCTCACGGAAACAACGACCCTCACACCGACCAGCGCCATGACAACGATCAATCCGAGCCAGGCAGACGCAACCACCGATCCTGCATCCGCAAGCCCGCCGTTGGGAACGCCCGACAACCAGGCAGATTCGGTGCTCAATCTGATCTTCATTGGCTATCTGGGCGCCTATTTCTACTCGGTGCGAGAGCTGACCCGCCGCTACAACACCTACGATCTCCAGCCCCAGGTCTACAGTTCCATTTTGATGCGCATGTTGGTCGCCATCGTACTCGTCTTTGTGGGTTCGTCAGCCATAGTCTCTTTTGGACCCAAGGCAGCCGCGGGTGAACCCGATGCAGTTGCCGGCTACGTGAGTCTTTGGGCGCCGGCCATCATCGCGTTCTTGATCGGCGCATTCCCCGATTGGGGCCTTCGCTGGTTCAAGGAGGTTGGCAAACGCGTGTTGGGACCAGAACCGGACACAGCCAGCGTCCTGCCGCTCCAAAGCCTGCTGGGCATCAGCCAGTTGCACGCCTCTCGCCTGGAGCAGATGGGCATCGACGACGCGCAAAATCTGGCCGGCGAGGATTTGCGCAACCTGCTCTTGACCACCCCCTTTGCGCCTCAGGTGCTCGTCAACTGGATCGACCAGGCGATCCTTTTTACCAAGGTGGGTTCGGAAGATATCAAACGCTACCGTGCAGCCCAGATCACCAGTTTCTACGAGTTGCAGATGGCTATCGCAACCTTGGCGCGGGAGCACAAGATCGACCTGCAAAGCAGCAGCCACGACGAGCGAGAGGGAGCATTTGGCAGATTTGCGACCCAGTTGGGAATGGCCGACGTAGACGAGTTGATCCGGGTCAGCGACTACGCCAATTTCCCTAACTACAACCACATCAAGGAATACTACGCCAACATCGGCTCGGTCATCCACAATCTGGCCGTGGCTGGCAAAGATCGCTTCATCGGCGTCGTCGTGACGAAGGATTTCGAGGCTGCGATCGGGGAAGGCGAACGGCTCATCGACATCTACGGCGGGACTGTCGAACCCATCATCCTGCTCGGACTGGGCGAGGCCTATTACAAGCGGGGCTTGAGCCGAAAAAGCACAAACGCCGGGGAAGCAAGGCGCGATTTCGAGTCCGCGATACGCCAATACTCGGCTGTGCTGGCCCAGGGCAGCGGAAATCCCGCGGCGCTCAACGGCCGCGCGCTCTGTTACATCGAGCGGGACAAAGAGGAATACTATCTCAAGGCGGTCCAAGATTGCACGCAAGCGTTGATGATCGACCGCGCCTACGTAGATGCGATCAACACGCGGTCGATTGCCTATCTGCATCTGGGCGAGACTGAACGCTGCAAAGAGGACATTCTCCGTGCCTTGGAGATGAACCCTCGCCTGCCCAGTGCGTATTATGTGCTGGGCATCCTCCACACATCCGCGGGACAATATGCGGATGCGCTTGACGCACTCGAGAAAGCCTCACTGACAGGCGACGATGACCTTCGGGTCAAAGTTGCGCAGGGCACCGCCTATCTTCGACAAGGGGCATACAAGGAGGCCGTCGCTACGTTCAGCGATCTGATCTTTGTCAACCCGGACGACACCCAGGCCTATGCACTGCGTGGCATAGCCTATCGGCTGCTTGGTCCTGACTACGCCGATCGCGCCATTCGCGATCTAGGGGTTGTTATCAAGAAAGATGACAGCGATCTCGTTTCACACTATAATATGGCGATGGCTCTAGATCAGCAGGATAAGAAGGCAGAGGCCCGCGTCCACTTTCAGAAGGTTCTGGATCTCGATCCACAGTGGCTGTCGGATGAGGCAAGAGCTGCCAGATCCTGGCTAAGCAGAAATACGCCCGCGTAAAACGATGATGGTCATCGCAATGCAGAGGTTAGGAGAGAGGCACGATGCAAGCGTCGAAATTTGGCAAAAAGTCAGATTCCCCGGATGAGTATACCGGTTCGATTACCGGTAGCTATGTTCCCCGCGCCGACGATCCTGGCAACTTCATCCGCACTGCCGGTTTTGGGCTGGACAAGAAAACGGCCGAGGATTTTGAGGATGCTTCGTGATTTTGACGATATCATCGACAGGATGATCTTCAGCGGCAAGTTCGACGGCATCGACGAGACGATTCAGGCCGTCACCGATATCAAGCGACAGGTAGGCTTAGCGAGCCAGGGCCACAAACCCTCTCAGGAAATCATCGTCGAGTCTTTGCGTCGGATCGTAAGCATTCGACCCGATGTGGCGCATCAAACCGCGGATATGATCGTCCGCAAGGCCGAGGAAGATGTGCAGGATCCTGCCTTTGCCAACGACCTCAAACAGACCGTGGAAGAGACCGGCAAGGAACTGTTCTAGACAGTAACTTCCTCGCTATACCCTCACTGTCCAGAGTCGCATATTTCATGTCGAGGCGTAATTTCACAGCGGTCTTTATCGCCGACTTCCTGGTACGGTCGGCCTACCAGATGGGCAAGACACCGCTCTTGCCCATTTTTGCTGCCTCGTTGGGCGCGACCGATGTGCTGCTTGGCTCGATTGTCGCCGTCTCCACGCTGACGGGCATGCTCTCCAAGCCGCTCTTTGGCATCTTCTCAGATCGCTGGGGCCGGCGGCTCTGGCTCTTCGTGGGCACAGCCTTCTTTGCTATCGTTCCTTTTCTCTACCGATTTGTCCACACTCCGGAACAACTCGTCCTCATCCGCATCATCCACGGCACGGCCACGGCAATCTACGGCCCGGTCACGGTCGCTTTTGTGGCGGAACAGGCCCAGCAGCATCGCGGCGAAAAGTTGGGTTGGTTCAGCATGGCTCGCAGCGGCGGATACATCTTGGGTCCGCTGCTGGCGGGCTGGCTCCTGCTCTTCGTCGAACCCCAAGCCGTCTTCACGCTGATCGGACTGCTCAGCCTGCTGGCGTTTGTGCCGGTCTTTCTGCTTTCGGACGCTGGCCAGGCGCGCCTGGCCCAGCGCATGAGCTTGACCGGCCAAACCGTTGCCGCGCTCTCCGCAGGCATCCACACACCCGCAATCTGGCTGTCTGGAATTCTGGAAGCAACCGTCTATATCGCGCTCTATGCGGCCAAGGCCTTCTTGCCTATCTACGCGCTTTCCATCGGCATCAACGTGGCCGTGGTCGGTGCGTTTTTGCCCTGCAAGAAGCCGTGACCTTTCTGCTCAAGCCATTCGGTGGTCGCATCGGTGACCGATTCGGATTTCGCAGCGCGATCAGCCTGGGCATGTTGATCATTGGTCTGTCCTTGGCTTTGCTGGCGGCAGCCGCGGCCGCGCCGGGATTGCTCCTGTTGGCCATCGGTTTTGGCGTTGGACAGGCACTGGTCTTTCCATCCACGGTGGCGCTGGTGGCCGATGAGATTCGTTCCGAACACATGGCGCCGGCATGGGTCTGTTGGGAACGCTGGACAATGCCGGCAAAGTCGTTGGCCCGATCTTGGCGGGTGTGCTGATCGCCCAGTTTGACTACGTGGTGATGTTCCGTCTAATGGGCGGATTTCTGCTGGCTGGCTCGACGGCAGTCTGGCTCTGGCGACTGTGGGACATACGTCGCCGTCAGTCGCTGCCGCCACCTTTGTCCGCGCAATGAACCCCCACTCGCAACCAGATCTCCCCCCGGCCGCGCCGACCGGCCGCTCGCATCGCCATTGGCTGATCCTGGCGGCGATCCTGGTCGTCGCACTCCTGTTGCGCCTCATCTGGATCGACCGGCTGCCGCCGGGCTTCCATTTCGACGAATCGTTCGAAGGGCTGGAGGCCTGGCGCATCCTCACAGACCCCTCCTATCGACCTGTCTTTCTCACCGGCAATTTTGGCGTGCCACCCCTCAATGCCTATGCCAACGCGTTGACCTTTGCCCTCTTTGAATCGTTTGGCGGCGAAGCAGGCCCCACGGCGATGCGCGTCACTGCGGCGTTCTTTGGGCTGGTCGGCGTGCTGGCTGTCTATGCTCTCGCCTTCGAGCTGCTACGGCTCGATCGACCCCATTCCGACCGTGCTTGGGTGCTCTCCTTCACCTATCCCCTCTTTGCCGCCGCAGTGATCGCCATCATGCGCTGGCATCTCCACTTCAGTCGCATGGGCATCGAACCGATCCTGGTGCCGCTGGTCTGGGCGGCGGCGAACTGGCTGCTGTTGCGTGGCTGGCGGACACAGACCTGGTTTGCGTTTGCTGCCTGCGGCGCGCTGCTGGCGCTGGGTATGTACGCCTATCAAGGCGCCTGGGTCATTCCATTCCTGATGGCGCCGGTGATCCTGCACCTGCTCGTTGCCGAACCACAGGTCGGTGGAACACGCGGGCTGACGGCGCTGCGCGAGAACTTACGTTCCCCGCGCGGCCGCGGTCTACTCATCGCGGCCGCGGTCGCACTGCTTGGCGTGCTGCCGCTGCTCGTCTTCTTCGTCAACAACCTGGACCTGCTCTTTCTGCGACCGACCCAGTTGGCCATTGTCGGCCAAAGCGGCAGCCCGGCGGACACCTCGATTGTGCAGAGTCTTTGGGCGACCGCAAAGATGTTCGGCCCGTTTGGGGCGCCGGGCGATCTGGACCCGCGGCGCAATTTGCCGGGCGCGGCAGCGTTAAACGTCTGGCTGGCGCTGCCCTTTTACCTGGGCCTGATCGTCGCGGCCTGGCATGTGAGGCGGCCAACCTATTCGCTGCTTCTAATCGGACTGATCGGTTTGCTGTTGCCGGGCATCTTCAGCGAATACGCGCCCCATTTTCATCGGATTCTGGGCGCGTCTGCGCCAGCCGCCATGCTCTGCGCGCTCGGTTTGGAGAGGGTGTGGCAATCGCGACCGAAGCAGGCGGCTTGGGCGCATTGGCTTGCGCCGGCATTGCTTGGGCTGGGCCTGGTCGTTTCCATACAAAACTATTTCGTTCGCTGGGCAAGCCTACCCAACCTTTTCTATGCCTTTGATGCCGGTCTGTGGGAGAGCGGGCAATGGGTCGCCGACCGGCAGACAGGGCAGCCGGGGCAGCCGATCTACATGACACCACGCGGCGCAGAACATGCAACGCTTGCCTTTGCGTGGCGCGGTCTTCCGAGGGAGCTAACCTCCGCGACGCCGTCGCAGCCGGTCACCTTTGATGGGCGCTATATCTTCCCGTTCAACCAGGGACAAAATGTGAGCGCCGAACAGTATATGGTCATCGAACATGAAGATTTCCGCACCCGCCTGCTCCTGCCAGAGATTTTCCCCGATGCGATCGTCAGCCTGGAAATCACCGATCTGGACGGTCAACCCTATGCGCGCGTCTATACGCGGCCGACTGGAACTACCTCCGCAAGGCAGCCCGCGAGAGAAGTAGAAGCCATGCTAGGGGATGGCATCGCGCTGGCTGGATTTGAAACTTTGCCAGAATCGCCCCGTTCGGGTGAATCCCTGTACGTGCGCCTCTTTTTTGATGTGGACGCCAAACCGAACCAGAACTGGACTCTCTTTACCCATCTTGTGGACCTGGAGAGCGGCGAACTCCTGGCTGGTTTCGATGCGCCAGCCGGCAACGGCAGCTTGACCACCGACCGCTGGCTACCGGGCTGGCGCATCATCGACGAATACGAGATCGCACTGCCCGCCGACCTGCCGCCGGGCGACTACGGACTGGAAGTTGGATTCTATCTACCGACTGGCGAGCGATTGCCCGAAGGTGGCATAGGGCTGAAGCTTGGCACGGTGCGGGTTGAGTAGAGCGGGTCGTCTGTTGCCGGTGCTCTATGCCACAGAGCAGAGCTATGGCTGGAGCGTGGGCATGCGCGCCGTCACCCACGCCATTCTCCGTTCGCAACTGCCATTGCCAGATGGTCCATTGCTTGAGCTAGGCTGTGGCGGTGGACAGCTTCTGGCCGAATTCAGCCGGCAATATCCAGAGCGATCCGTACTCGGCGTGGATCTGAATTCGTTGGCCCTTGCCTATGCCCAAGAACACTCGATCCGCGACGGCACATTGCTTCAGGCTGACATGCAACGTCTGCCCTTTGAAGAAGGCACTTTTGGCGCAATCGTCGCGCTGGATGCGCTGGATCAGCGCAGCGTCGATCCGGCGACTAGTTTGGCAGAAAGTTGGCGAATTCTCCGGCCTGGGGGTATGCTGCTGCTGCGTGTCAGCGCCCACAGTTGGCTGGAAGGTGAGCATGATGAGGCCTTTAATACTGCACGCAGATTTGCACGCCAGGGGCTGGTCGAACTGGTGCGTGCTGCCGGTTTTCGGGTCGCGAGGCTGAGCTACGCCAATGCGCTGCTGGCTACGCCGGTGGCTGCCCTGCGTCTTTCGCAACGTTGGGGATGGACACGTTTGAGCGAGACTCATTATTCTGCCCGTTGGGCAAACCAGATCATGACAGGGGCGTTACGTATCGAAAGCCGGATTCTGGCCAAAGCCAACTTACCTGTCGGGCTGAGCCTTTATCTCGTCGCCTATCGCAATGCAGGGGATGAGCCAGAGAGCGCGTCGCGTCATGACCGATAGACCGAGGCGCGGGTTGGTCTGTACGGTTCTGCCGACCTACAACGAACGGGAGAACATCGGCCCGCTCATCCGCGGCATCTTGGCCCATGCGCTTCAGCCGCACATGGTGCTGGTGGTTGACGACAACTCCCCCGATGGCACGTGGCGGGTGGTGCAGGAGATCGCTACGTCGCTGGATGGCGACCGCGCAGGACTCTGGCCCCAGGTTGCGCTGGTACGCCGTACGAAGGAAAAGGGGCTGACGTCGGCGATCCAACACGGCATTGACACTGCGGTCTGGACCTTCGGCGCGGATGTGGTCACCTGGATGGACTGTGACTTGTCCATGCCGCCTGAAGATGTGCCGCGGCTGGTGGCGGCGGTTTTTGGCCGCGATGGGAAACCCGGCGTCGATATTGCCGCTGGCTCGCGTTGGATTCCAGGCGGCGCGGATGTGGCCCACGGCATCATGGCCCGCACGCTGAGCTGGATCATCAACCGGTTCGCCATGCTCTTGCTGGGTGATCATCTCCATGATTACACCAGCGGTTTTATCGCTGCACGCGCGGAGGTGTTTCGCTCGATTCGGCTGCGCGGCGACTATGGCGAATATTGTATCGATCTGCTTGCCCGCGCCCTTCGCCACGGCTTCCAGGTAGAGGAAGTGCCCTATGTCTGCGTGCCTCGCACGCCGGCGACAGCAAGACAGGCGCCAATCTATGGGATTATTTGGTCAAAGGGCGGAAGTATGTGGAGACGATCGTTCGCCTCCGAATGATGGATTGACCCGTGAGACTTCCATGCAGTTTCATGGGTTCCATTTAGGCTGTACTTACGAGGTAACCGATGGCCGTTCTAAAAAGACTCTACGCCGACAATTTTCGATGTTTTGTAAACTTCGACTTTGAGCTAAACAAGTCGATCAATTTGCTACTAGGCCCCAATGGAAGTGGCAAGTCCTCTATCTTCGACTTGCTGCTCAATATTCAACATTTTGCGGCACTCGGAATGAGAGCGAACGTTGTATTTCCTGCAAGTACCTTGACTCGCTGGATTACGGTCAAAATTCAAACGTTCTCAATCGAAGTAGAAATTGATCATCTGCATTACATGTATGAGTTGCACATCGATTTTGGCGATGCCAACCATCCGCAAGTTCTTGATGAACGTCTTTCCTTGGCCGGCGGCCAGACGCTCATCCGGGCGCGTTCCGGTAATGTCGAATTATATCGGGATGATTTCTCTTTAGAGACTTCGTACCCGCTCGATCCATCTTTGTCAGCAGTGGCGCTCGTTACGATACCCGCGGAAAAACGAAGTTATATTCGTCGATTCAGAGAGTTTTTGAATCGACTCATCATTGTGCAATTGATTCCCGACGCAGATGAATCCGGTTAGCACACAGGAAGAGAGATTTCTCTACAGAAACTCCGCGAACTTTGTATCCTGGTACAGGCATATCTCTCAGGATCAGGGATTGACATCCAAAATTACGCAGCGATTGAAGGAAGTTCTGGACGGTTTCTCCCATCTTCAGTTCGTCGAATTAGGTGTCCAAGATCGTGGCTTGAGTGTCTTTCTGCAGTCAGACAATAGTAACAAGCCATATTCCTATCCTTTCGACGAACTGTCAGATGGACTGCGCATGCTGATGGCTTTGTATACTTTGCTCGAATATGCACGGTCAAACGATTACACCCTTTGCATTGACGAACCAGAAAATTTCTTGGCGTTGGCAGAGATTCAGCCCTGGCTTGTCTTGCTCTATGACACCTGTCTGGACGGTCAGCTTCAGTCACTGCTGATCTCTCATCATCCAGAA